>NZ_JBMDKC010000359.1:0-393 GCF_057809515.1 Bacillus sp. FG16 | reverse complement strand
GGCACGGTCTGGTATGTGCTACGTGATATGCTCGATGTATTTCTACGCTAGTATTTCATCGGGTAGTTGAAGGGAGCTGTCGCAATGCATGGAAACAACTTCTTTCTTATGTACTACATAACCCCAACTACCTCTAGGGAGGTATGGAGTTTATGTTTTCGCTTTTGGTAATTCCAGTTACTTTTTTAACAGTAGCGTATTTTTTTAAGGGAAAAGAGCTAAGTGATAAAAAGAAAATCAAAGCGTTTTTTGAAATCACGAAAGTGTGTGTACAGCATAAAGGAGAAATGCAGTACCCCGTATTTTTGAAACAAACAGAGGATGATATTAGTACAACATTTGTCTATCGGCTGCCATTAGGTGTGCCGAGTCAGCTCATACAGAAGTTAGCGC
>NZ_JBMDKC010000358.1:0-404 GCF_057809515.1 Bacillus sp. FG16 | reverse complement strand
AAGAATCGCATGTAATTCCCCCTAGAATGAGAAATCTTGACTTAAAATATAGGAATTTAAGTCCATTTCACCAGAACCCAGCATACATCGAACATGTGAGTTAATGACAGCTGCAATCGGATCGATTCTTTCTGTTGCTTTTGACTTGTCCAGCATGATATTTTCGTTCGCATCCTGTTTTGTTATCGCATTACTCGTTGCCCAATTTAATACAGGATTGTTATGATGGATGACTTTCTTTAAATACACTTGTTCCCTAAAATCTTTTGTAGGACCTGATAAAGTTGCCATACCTTGACGTATTTCTATCATCGTATACCCTTCCGCTTCCATGTCTTGCATGAATTGCGTTGCGTTCCATGGATCGGCACATATTTCTTTAATCTTAAATTTATGATCTTTTT
>NZ_JBMDKC010000357.1:0-404 GCF_057809515.1 Bacillus sp. FG16 | reverse complement strand
TTCAAAAAAGATTAACTATTTTAACTACAGATGAAATAAATCAACTTTATAGTAGACCTCTTTTTACAACTAAAGAGCGAGTACAGTATTTTTCTCTTTCTCAAATGGAAACTGAATTATTATATACTTTACGTTCAATAAAATCCAAGATTTATTTTATTCTTCAACTTGGATACTTTAAGTCAAAGCATTTATTTTTTCAATTTAACCTATGTGAAGTGAAAGAAGATATTCAATATATTCTTAAAGTCCATTTCAATAATGCTGACTTCTCAGATTTTGAATCTATTGATAAAAAAACTAGACTAAATCAACAGCAACTTATTCTCAAACGATTTAACTATTGTCTTTGTGATTCACAATCTCGACTAGATTTAAAAGAACAAGCTCGTAGAGCTGCAGCT
>NZ_JBMDKC010000356.1:0-405 GCF_057809515.1 Bacillus sp. FG16 | reverse complement strand
TAGAGAGAAAGGAGGTGACTCCTATGATGGAATATTTACTGTCTTTGCTACAGGATCTGTTGAAAGTATTTTTAACAATCCTTGTTACAGCTTATGGAAATAAGCTTGTCAGCAAATTGAGCAAACAACGTAAAAGAACCTCCCTACGCCGTCGGAAGCTTAAGAGAGGTTCTAAAAAAAGAAAATAATATTTAGTAACCAATCGCCTTGCGACTACAGTTACCAGAAGAGATGTTGATAGCATCTCTTCTTTTATTTTATGTGTTCTAGGAAATACTTATACCTGAAATTGATACTTATATTATAGCATCTTCAAAATCAATTGCAAATCCCACTTCCTAATTAGGGCAGGACAATCGCATGAAAAATATAGTCTTATTTCAAGTAGATATATGCGTTAATTTT
>NZ_JBMDKC010000355.1:0-405 GCF_057809515.1 Bacillus sp. FG16 | reverse complement strand
GGTCCTAAACAAATGATGCGGGAAGACGTACAAGTTGAAATAGCCTGTTACGATTGGCGTTCGTATCAAGAAGAAGAGAAAAATCTGATGTTAGACCAAGTGTTACAAGAAGTCCGCCACGCACCATTTGATTTTACATCAGCTGCTTTATTTCGTTTTCAATTATTTCAGTTAGAACAAAACAACTACCTTCTTCACATCGTGTTTCATCACATCATGTTTGATGGATGGAGCATGGGATTATTTTTGCAAGACTTGGAAAAAGCGTATACTTCTCATGTAAGAGAGGATAAAAGCAGAATTTCTACCCTAGACTCCTATCACGACTTACTCCAAAAGCAACAGAATTACATGGGAACAGAATCTTATGTGACTTCTGAGCTATATTGGCGTGCAAAATTAGAA
>NZ_JBMDKC010000354.1:0-407 GCF_057809515.1 Bacillus sp. FG16 | reverse complement strand
TAAAAAATCAACACCATCAGCCATTCATTCCACCACGCTTCCACATGATTGATAAAGTGTGTTTTTCAGTTGGAATAACTGAAACAATGTCATACATTACGTTCTTATATTTAATCTTCATATCAGCATTCATATCAGCATTCATATCAGCATTCACATCAGCACGATATCGGATTTCTGTTTCACCTTGAATTTCGCTATTAGCTGCCGCTGCTTCAAAGTATTTTCTTCCTTTTAAAAAAATAAAAGAGCCCCATACAGTAAAGAAATCCTTGTAACCTTCTATTGGATCACCGTCTGGGCTCTTTGCTTCATCGTCTTTCACTTGAAATGTAAGACGTTTATCTAATTTACCTGGATTCACTTGCATCACCACCACAATATTGCAACTGAACTAATATCGACTG
>NZ_JBMDKC010000353.1:0-407 GCF_057809515.1 Bacillus sp. FG16 | reverse complement strand
GCTTTTTTATAATCGAATCGTTGAAATCGCATGTTTATAAATCAAGTGGTTTTTATCATCGGATTCTACCAAAATAGAAAATGCATCATATTCTTTTACGATTCCTTTCATATGAAATCCGTTGATTAAAATCACAGAAGTGACCTTCTTCTTTTGTATGACTTCTTGTAATAACCGTTCCTGCATCGATACGGTATTTCTAGTTCTTTCTTTTAAAACAGGTTGTGGTTTTCTCTCCATCCTTCGTTCCCCCTCGTATTCTTAAACTCTGTCCAGATACTGTTCTAATTCCTCTAGAAGCTGTTTTGCCCCTTCTGGACTCAACGTCAGCTGTCCGTCCGCTAGTTTGATATTCTGGGAAGAAATTTCTCCTGTTACGAGACACGTACCATCCGATTTATATTTCT
>NZ_JBMDKC010000352.1:0-408 GCF_057809515.1 Bacillus sp. FG16 | reverse complement strand
GGCCACCAACATGGTTAGATTCAGTTGCGAAGAAAGAGTTTAAACGAATTGCAGGGGAATTACTAGAATTAGAAGTGATGACAAATATAGATGTGAATGCATTAGCACTGTATTGTGATGCGTATGCGGACTATATGGCATGCACGAAGATTATCCAAGAAGAGGGATTGCTTGTAGAATACACCAACAAAGCAGCGGAAACAAATAAAGTCCCTCATCCACTCTTAACCAAGAAAAAGCAACTCCATGAACAAATGAAGGCGATCGGTGTAGATTTCGGATTTACGCCAAGCGCAAGGGCGAGAATTGTGATGCCACGTGCGAAAAAAGGGGCGCAAACAACGGTAGAAAAGGAGTTTGACGTATAACATGATTAGACAATGGATGTTGGACTACTGTGATGATGTA
>NZ_JBMDKC010000351.1:0-409 GCF_057809515.1 Bacillus sp. FG16 | reverse complement strand
GTGTATTACTGTTCGGCCCATTTGACGATTCACATGTAATTCAGGAGGTACAGGAGAATGTTCTGTTCACTTGAATACTACCTAATAAATGGAAATTAAGTCCGATTTATTAGCCGAGGTGATAAAAAAATGAACGCTCAGATTCCTCTGTAACGAAAGAGAAGAAAGCGCCGAATACATTTAGGTCTTGAAAGAAAAAAGCATCCATACGAATAGATAAGGGTATGAAAAGATGGATAGTAAATATTTCAGGTAGAAAGGGATATAAATCAGTGAGAATAAGTGCATATACAAGTGGTTTATAAAATTTCACGTACCATAGTAAAAAGAATAAAATAAAACATCCAAAACAAAGGTTGCTTCTTCTCTCCTTCCTCCGCTACAATAGATATATACTTTCTTTGCCCAT
>NZ_JBMDKC010000350.1:0-409 GCF_057809515.1 Bacillus sp. FG16 | reverse complement strand
GAACATTCTGTTAGAACGACAAGGATTCTTTCCAGAAAAAATAACCGCTCGTGTTTTGGAGTACATGGGAGAGCAAATCCGAAAATCGAAGAAAAAGAGTATGAGGATATCAAAGGGGCAACGTCCAAAAAGGAAAGAAATCTGTTGGTAAGGGGGAGAGGATACGGTGGAAATCGTGTATAAGAATCCTTTTCAGGAAAGTTTTTATATGAATTCCTACGATATTTTTTCGGAAGAGACACCGGTTTCTTTGGTGTACTGCAAAGAATGTAAGCAGTTTTCCACTGCATACATTCGAATATTTCGGGAGAAACATAAGTACTATTGCTCGATTTGTAAAAAAAGAACAACTCGGAAATATGAGCGAGCGACCTATATCAGTCCTATTTACACAAAAGTGTTTGATGAT
>NZ_JBMDKC010000035.1:0-49612 GCF_057809515.1 Bacillus sp. FG16 | reverse complement strand
TTTGTACTTTCCTACTGATAAGTCTGAGATTTTTGCTTTACCTTTTTTATCTGTTTTTACTTCTGTTACTACTTTACCGTTTTCATCTTGAACTTCAAAGACTACGCCTGCTAATGTCTTCTGACTGTCTTTATCTACTTTTGTAATCTCTACTGAACCCTTATCTAACTGTTCATTCTCTACTTTTAGTGATAAGACTTCTGTCATTCCTTTTTTAATTTCGAATGATACTGGTTTCGCTAGTTTTTTATATCCTGGTAAGCTCTCTACCTCTACTAGCTTATATTTTCCTACTGATAAATCGAAAATTGTTGCTTTTCCTTCTTTATCTGTTTTTACTTTTGTTACTACTTTATCTTTTTCATCTTGCACTTCGAATGTTACGCCCGCTAATACTGCGCCACTTTCTTTGTCCACCTTTGTAATTTCTACTGAACCTTTATCTAACTGTTCATTCTCTACTTTCAATGATAAAACTTTCGTCATACCTTTTTTGATTTCGAATGATACTGGTTCTGTTAGCTTTTTGTAACCTGGTAAGCTCTTCGTCTCTACTAATTTGTATTTTCCTACTGATAGCTCTGAAACGTTTGCTTTTCCTTCTTTATCTGTCGTTACTTCTGTTACTACTTTGCCTTTGTCGTCTTGAACTTCGAAGACTACGCCTTCTAATACTTTTTGGCTATCTTTATCTACTTTTGTGATTTCTACATTTCCCTTGTCTAACATTTCGTTTTCTACTGTTAAAGCAAGAGATTTTGTCATGCCTTTTTCAATTTGGAAAGTAATCGGATCTACTAATTGTTTATACCCTTTTGGTGCCTTTACTTCTACTAACTTGTATGTGCCGACTGATAAATTAGTAACTTGTGCTTGTCCTTTTTTATCTGTCGTTATTTTAGCGACTACTTGTCCTGCTGCATCTTGAATCTCAAATACTGCATCAGCTAAAGCATCTTTATTTTCTTTATCTACTTTTGTAATTTCTACATTTCCTGTATCCACTAATTCATTTTCTACTGTTAGCTTTAGCGCTGTTACTCTACCCTTTTCAATTTCGAATGAAATTGGCTTTTCTAGTGGTTTGTATCCTGCCGGTGTTTCTACTTCCACCAACTCATACTTCCCAATAGGTAAATCTGAAACGTTTGCTTTTCCTTCTTTATCCGTCGTTACTTTCGCAACTACTTTTCCTTTTGAATCACGTACTTCAAATACAACATTTTCTAATGGAGCTTTACTATCTTTATCTATTTTTGTTATCTCTACATTCCCTGTATCCACCATTTCATTTTCTACTTTTAATGATAGAACCTCGGTCATGCCTTTTTTGATTTCAAATGATACTGGTTTTTCTAGCTTTTTATAACCAGGTAAACTTTCTACCTCTACTAATTCATACTTTCCTACAGGTAAATCTGAAACATTTGCTTTTCCATCTTTATCTGTCGTTACTTTTGTAACTTCATTACCCTTTTCATCTTGGACGATGAATGTTACTCCCGCTAACGGTGCTTTATTATCTTTATCTATCTTTGTTATCTCTATATTTCCCGTATCTACCATTTCATTTTCTATTTTTAATGATAGAACTTCGGTCATGCCTTTTTTGATTTCAAATGATACTGGATCTGTTAGTTTCTTATAGCCTGGCAAACTTTCTTTCTCTACTAATTTGTACTTTCCTACTGATAGATCTGAGATTTTTGCTTTACCATTTTTATCTGTTTTTACTTCCTTTACTACTGTTCCAGCTTCATCTTGCACTTCAAAGACTACACCTTTTAATGCTTTTTTGTTATCTTTATCTACTTTTGTAATTTCTACTGAACCTTTATCTAACTGTTCATTTTCTACTTTCAATGATAGGACTGTTGTCATACCTTTTGTAATTTCGAATGATACTGAATCTGTTAGCTTTTTGTAGCCAGGTAAGCTTTTCGTCTCTACTAATTTGTACTTTCCTACTAATAAATCAGAGATTTTTGCTTTACCATCTTTATCTGTTTTTACTTCTGTTACTACTTTGCCTTGCTCATCTTGCACTTCGAAGACTACGCCCTCTAATACTTTTTGACTATCTTTATCTATTTTTGTAATTTCTACTGAACCTTTGTCTAACTGCTCATTTTCTACTTTTATTGCTAAAGCTTTTGTCATACCTTTTTTTATTTCAAATGGTACTGGTTCTGTTAGCTTTTTATAACCTGGTAAGCTTTTCGTCTCTACTAATTTGTACTTTCCTACTGATAGATCTGAAACGTTTGCTTTTCCATCTTTATCTGTTACTACTTTTCTTACTACGCCATCTTTCTCATCTTGGACTTCAAATTCGACACCGGCTAATACTGCCCCGTTTTCTTTGTCCACTTTTGTAATTTCTATATTACCTTTGTCTACCATTGCATTTTCCACTTGTATTGGGAATATGCCGTCCCCTGTTACATTTACTTCGAACTCTGTTTCTTTTAATTGGTAGCCTTCAGGTGCTTTTGTTTCTTTTAAAATATATTTTCCTGGTGCTAACGGTTTAGAGATTGCCTTACCATCTTTATCTGTAACAATATGTTCGACTACTACACCGTCTTTTACTATATCAAACTCTGCATTTGCTAATGGTTTTTCACCATTTTCCGAATCAATTTTCTTTACTTCAATTTGACCCTTTTGCATAGTGTTTTTAATTTCAATTGTTTTTGTTTCTCCAGCTTGAAGTGTAACCTCTACTGGGCTTGTTAATTTTTGATATCCTTCTGGCGCTACTGTTTCATAAACTTTATACGTCCCAGGAGCTAAAGTTTGAGGTACTGAAAAACCTTTTTCGTCCGTTTTCAGTTTTGCAACAACTTCATTTGCACTATTTCGAACTTCAAATTCGGCACCTTTTAACCCTTTATTCGAATCCTCAGCATCTATTTTATGAATTGATACTGTACCGTCTTTTGGAGCTTCAGGCGGCGTAATGGTTACTTCTTTTGATGTTAATGTTTTATCATCAAAATGTAATTCTGCTTTATTAGGAATCTTCTTATCTACGTAAGAAGATAAGTCTGCATTATTTTTAATTTTCGCCTTAATACTAAGGTTAATTATCTGGTCTTCATATGACTTATAGTCAAAACTCTCACCAAATGTAAATGTTACTTCACTTTTTTGTTTATCTATCTTTAATGTTCCTTTAGAAGTAATATCTTGGCCATTTTGATCATACACCTTTGCCTCTAATACTTCTAAAACATCTTCTAAATCATCACTAATTACCATAGATGTGTATTTAGGCGGATCTTTCGGTATATGTGTACCAACTTGATATTGAATAGGTTGATCCATTTGTGTTAACTGCTGATGTTCTACAGACTTACCAATCTCATCAACTATATTTTTTTCAATGCTAGGTGGATTATCGTCACCTGAACCGGATCCTCCCCCACCACTTACGAATACTTGTCCTACTTTTTCTTCAGTTTTAATATTTTTGCCTTCTAATTTCACTGTATTTTTATGAGGCTTTGCAGCAGGATTTGTAACCTTTGTTTTATATCTTAAAATATAGCCTTTTGAACTGTCTGGAAATTCAATTGTAAATCCAGTCTTTGTTGCATTAATTTTAATGTTAGATAAATCTGCTGGCTTAATATTTGTTGGTGCATAACCATCTTCAAATACAGCCTCTTCTAATACTACGCTGTCTGTAATTAACTCATGCCCAGGTCCTAATGTATCTGTTAATTTAAGATCTTGCATTTCTGTTCCAGTTGCATTTACATATACAAGCCAATCAGCAATTGAAGGATCTTCTTGATTATAAGAACCCCATTTCAATAAATTTTCCGTATTGGGCTGTGGCTTCGGTCTCTCTGTCGTATTATTTACACTTACTTCTTTATTGACGATTTGACCATCAACGTTAAATTCTAATGGAATTTCTTTAACACCATCATATGCTTCTAGACCAAAGTAGAATTCTACGAATAAAGAACCTTTAATGTTATTCTTTCCTTCTACGTAATCACCCATAGTACATGTTAATAGGCCCTTTTTCATCTCACATGTACCAACTGTTTTTCCTTCAGCATCTTTTAAAGGAAAACTCATATTCATAAGGTCTTTTCGAAACTCTTTTGGCATATCAATTGTGAATTGATCTCCACTTTTTATTTTTTCTTTAGCTGACCACTTCACTTCTACTTTCATACCATCTGAGGCTTGATACGGTTCAGATGTCGTGCCATCAGTACGGGAAATATTAATTTCGTCCACTGGACTTTTCATCACAGCAGCTTGAATAACTGGAGCCCACACATTCAGCACTGAAAATAATACTAGAAAAACTAATGAAACCATTGAAATATGCCTTTTAGTACTTTTCATTTGCATAGTTCCCTCCTATTTTTTTATATTTATATAACAAAAAAAAGACCGTCCGGTTGCATCAAAAATGTGCAACCAGACGATCTTAGTAACCAATATGTATTACCGTAGACTCTAAGCTTTGCGGCCTATCCTTTCGAATAGTGTGCTAAAAATATCTTTTATTCTTTTTTTGTTTCATTTTCCTCTTAAACCAAATATTACTATACCGTCTGGACGGTTATAATTCAATACTCTATAAAATTGTTCTATTTTTCTAATAAAAAAAACAATTCACCACTACATTAAATAAGTAATGGTGAATTGTTTTCACATTATATAGTTCGTATATTCTATTTATACGAATTAACAATAAGAGCTTGAATCACTTTTTCTCTTAACTCGGGGCTTAGTCTGCCAACCCCTAAATATTCCGAATACCATAATCCATCTGCTGCTAATCTAATAATTGTTGCACATACTGAATCTATCTCATCGTTTTCTATATTCTTTTGCAGTTGCTGAAATGATTGTTGTAATGGCTCAAGTAATTCAGGTTTTAACATGAATGCTGCCATCATACTACTAGACAACTCTTCTGTTCTTCTCTCATTACTTAATCTTTCCTCTACAAAAGAGCGAACCCATCTCCCTTTCCTCTCTGAGTCTTCCGCTACTTTATTGTAAATAGCGCCCTCATAATCCTCTATCCCTCTGACTATCATACCTTCTATTAAAGCTTCTTTATTTGCAAAGTGATACAATAATCCACCTTTACTTACACCCGCCTCTTTTGCCACTGCTTCTAAGGTTAATTTAGCAACCCCTTTACATTGCACAATTTGAGAAGCGGCCGCCAAAATCTTTTGCCGCGTTATGCTGATACTCATTCCTTTTTAAAACCCCATTTCTACTAAATTTATATAAATACGAATCTTATTTTTAATATTGTTGATTACTACTAAGTATTTTCTTTATACAACAAAAGCTTCATTACCTTTGAATTTTTAGTTACTTATTCTATTAAAAATTTCCATATCATTCAATATGATAACATCAAATACACAACATTGACTATACATCTATACTTTCATATTCATTCCTAATATATCCATTAATAAAATTTACCGATTTAGTCCTTCTTATTACTTTATCCCGCTATTTGCTGGACAGTAAGACCCCCACCTCAAAATTCAGCTAAAACAAAGGAGTTAGGCGGGAGGCGGGCTGCCCATAAATGCCCGATTGGTGAGAACTAATAATCAGTGGGGAATGAACAAAATCCCCACTGATTAAAGTTTCACTTTATATACGCAACATGGACAAGTATATTTCATTTATGTTGCTCCTTTTATTTTTCCTAAAAATAATCTTACCTATTTTTTAGACAAAGTCCTCAAAAAAGAAAACCACCTACCCCCTAAAGAATATAGGGAACAGATGGTTTATGTGTTTTATTAGAAAGTAGTGCCTTCTTTTTTATAATATTCTTTTGAAATCTCTTCATAAAATGCGGCTGATGTCGCGTAGAAATAAGGTGCTAACCATAAGAAACCGATTCCTATAGTAAGAATACTTAATATGAACCAGCCTAAGAAACTTAAGCATAGTAAAAAGTAATCCATTTTATGTCCATTCATCATATGACGACTCTCAGTAATCGCTTGATTCGCTGTATATTCTGGATGATCATTCAAAATAAAATATGTCATAGAATAAGAAAATGATTTAATAATACCTGGAATAATAAGAAGTAATGTCCATAGAGTCAAGTATACATACATTAGTAAATATGTTAAAAACGACTTCATCAACTTACTTCCATCGCTAAACCATCTAAATATATGACCAATGCGAGCATCAGTCCCACGAATTGCATTTAAAACAAGATAATAGGCACCTATTGTTAATGGACCAATAACAAGCATTACAATAATACTTACTGTAAGTGAATCACTTGCCTCTTCCCAACCCCAAAATATCGAGAAAATACCTGTTGTTAGCATTTCAACAGCTCCAATAAGGATTCCAATTAATAAAGTTGCCCCTACCGCTAATCCCCATCTTCCTTTTAATGCATCAAGTGCTTCTCTTTTCAACTGACTTATCATATATAACCTCCTAATACTATTTGTATTTTTGTATACCATTTACATCAAAAATTCCACATATTCCCCAAAACAGAAGCATATTACCTTTTTTCATGCGTATTGATACATGTTTGCTGTAGTTGTACTAATATATGGATTAAACGACTCTTTTCCCTATAACAAAAAAGCTTGCCCTTCAGACTAGGCAAGCTTTCTCAAATTATTCCTCACTCATTCTCTTCTTATACCAATCCTGCATTCTCTCCGCGTCTTCTACTCTCGTATGCTCTATTTTATAACTAGATGATGCACTAGAAAACTTATACGTACATAAATCCGCTCGGCGCTGGAAATATGATTGTGTCTTCTCCATTGATTGGACATGTCTTCTTCTAATAAGTCCTGTATATTTTCCGACGCTACGATAGACAAGTGTAATTTGTTCTCCGTTAACACTGTAACCATTTGTTTTAAATGTTGCGTATCCAAGTGTAAAGATGAGGATCGCGAGCGGAATTAATGCCCACATGATGAAGTGCTTTTCAGAGTATATACTTATTCCAGTAAGCGGGATTCCTAACATAGCGAAGAAAATGAAACTATCAATGAGATAGCGGCGCAATGCTGCTTTTGGTAATGAAATAATGTTTGTATTCAGTTCATATGGTAACTGTAAATGTGCGAGTAACTGTTGCACGCGATCTTTTCGAATAATTGGATGCAGCGTAACTTTTTCTTTTTCGTCATCCATTCCCTTACTTTGAATTACTTCTACTTGCACAGCACAATAACCGAATGGTTGGCGTAAAATGCTTTCTTTTATCGTAATACCTTGAATACGGTGCAATTTTAGTACGAGTTCTTTTCTTTCCAGTAACCCTTGCGAAATACGGACTTCATCATTTTTTCGATTTACTGTGAAGTTACCATGTTTTAACGCGTAGCCAATTGTAGATATAACCCACGAAAGAACGAGCAAAATAGCTACCATGAAAATCCAGCCATATATATCATGTTCCATTACATACGACTTTACGCCATTCTCTATCCATTTCGGAATGTACTCATCTACTTGGTGATAGACGAAAAAGATTAAAGAGAATAATAGTCCAAATTGACCAGATGTAACAGATGCTAATAAAATCTCTTTCCAAGTTAATTTATACTCTGTCGCTTGTTTTTCTTCTGTAACAATTTCTTTTTCTACTGTATTTTCTGTTGCTTCGTCTAACGTTCCTTCTGCTTTCACTTCTGGAGTTGGCTCATTTAGCAAAGCAATAAGCTCCGCCGCTTCTTCTGCCGTAATACCAGCTAAGCTAACTTCTGCTTCATCGCCCCCACCAGCTGTTTCAATCTGAATTTTTTTCAAACCGAGCATTTGATAGAGCACGTTAGAACTTGTATTAATCGTTTGAACACGTTCTTTATTTAAGTAGCTCTCCTTTTTCACGAAGAGACCTTTTTTCACATGTAATACGTTATTTTCAACCCAATATGTTGTGTAATACCATTTTTCAAATGCTGAAAAAACGGTGAGTAAACCAAATGCTGCGGGAATTAAATACCAAAACGGAAATTTTCCGTTTAAGCTGAACATGAAAATAATGAGTGGTATAAAATCTGTTATTTTTAATTCTAATAACATCGTGATTGGATGCTGCCTCTTATACATCCTCATCACTCACTTTCGCTAATTCTGCGATTTTCGTTTTCAACATTTCTGCTTCATACATCGTTAAGCCTGGGATGCTGTGAGAAGTTGCTGCCGTTGAAATGTGTAATTCTGCTAAGCCATATTTTCTCATAATCGGACCTTGTTCAATCGTTACGTGCTGTACACGAATCATCGGTACTAATACGCGCTTTACGACAAAAAGACCATGCTGAATTTCAAGCTCTTCCTCATTTAGTTGGTAGCTGTAATAACGTTGACGTAGTTTCGGGAATAAGAAGTACGAAAATGGTGCGAACACAACTGTTAGCCCAATCATCACATACAAAATCCACGCCCACCAATCAAACTTTATCATAAGGAAAAGGTAAGCTAAAATGACGAGTATACCGATCCCTTCTTCAATTACAGCACGAACTTTCCACACCTTGACCATGTCAGGGTGAATTTCATTTTTCAATGGATCCATGTAACCACTCCAAATCTAGTAATCTAATATATGAATACTCTTAATCTACATTTTACATAACTTTACAGAAAATTGAAATTTAATCTTCTTTCTTCTCTGGAATAAAATATCCGAACCAAAGTAACCAAATGAAACCGATTAACTTCATCCAACTTCCATCCGCTTGAAAAGCTTCAATCATACCTGGTATTTTATAAACCCCAATAAATCCAAGAAAACCGAGCCACCAGTTTTTTTGCATTTTCATTTTTACTCCTCCTTCATTACGTTTTTCACATTTCGAATCCAAATTTCTTTATACTTTAACTGGAATCCCATGAGCATATAGTTGCTCATATTATCGATCACGAGTGCTAGCGTATGAGCATTTTCTTCCGTTTCATGTTGTGACACAACGCCCAGTCTCGCGCCTTTCTTCAATAAATCGTGGAAACCATGTAAGAAATCCTCTTGTATTTCAAATAAACGTTTCTGGTACTTTTCATTTCGCGATGCAGTTACGATAAATTCATTGATAACGCGTAGTATTCCTTCTTGCCCTTCATACTCAGAGAGCATATGTAAACCATCTGTGATTAACTTTTCTGCAAAGTTTTCTTTCGTATACTGCTCTTTATCGAAGTAATTTGCAAAATGATAATCAGAAAAAATCTCTTCAAATAAAAAATCAACTAACGCTTCTTTAGAAGAAAAATGATAGTAAATAGCCGGTTTTGAAATACCTACCTCTTTCGCAATCATGGAAAGACTCATCTTCTCAATGCCATGTTCTGCCATAAGTTTAAATGATGCCTCTACAATGTTCTGCGATGTTTGTAAATTCTTCGTCATACTGTACCTCACTTATTTTTACTTACCGGTCGGTAAGTAAATTATAAAACAAAACGAAATGATTTTCAATTTAGTTAGTACTACAGAAGGGGTTTATTGGAAAATACAGAAAGTTATAAAGTAAAAGCAACATATAACAATAAGGGGGATATCATATGGGACTTGGTGGTAATGGCGGCGGTGAAGCGGGACAAGCTGGCAAGAGCGGATTTTCATTAATCATTGTACTTTTTATCGTATTGATTATAGTTGGAGTTAGCTATATCGGACTTAGCTTCTAAGAAAAGGCGTCCTACATTACACATGTAGGACGCCTTCTTTTTAATCCCTATTCAGCAACCGCATACGATAACAATTCATCGTTACTTCCCCAAGTCTTTGCAATAATTGATAGTTCGCATACGCGCCGACCGGGGCACCGATTATGGGTACGAGCTGAAGCATTTTTGCTAAATCGATATAGTCTCGGTACTCTGTTTGGAACTTTTCCCAGTCCATATGATTTTCTTCTTCTGTATCCCATGTTTCGATTGCTTTCCATATTTCTTTTCGGTGGTCGTCACTTGAAAAGGCAAGCTGGAAAACGTGAAGGATAAAAAGGCGCTCTTCTTTGTCGCTCGTATCAAATCCGTACAATGTTGCTGCATCGAATAAAAATTTAATTTTAATGCCGAGTAAAAGCGGAAAGTCAGCAAGACCGAGGAGAATACCACCAGCTCCCGTCCCTGCTCCTTCTGCCGCTGCTATTTTTTTGTACTCATCCATTTTTTTACGAACTTCATCGTCACGTCTTTGCAGTGACCATGTCGTCTCTTTTAGCTTCGGCTTTATAAAGTTTGACCCGGCGCTAATTGTTTGTACCATCATCCGGATCGTCTCTGTTAGCACTTTTTGTACTTTCGCCGGAATGAGCTGTTGCACTTTCGTCTGCACTTTTTTGGAGAACCGTGTCATCATAGAAGAATCTTTCATGAATGTAGCTTTCCACTGCTCCAATTCTTTTATAACCTTCTCTTCGTATGTAATCATAGGTTCATTCCTTTCAATTTAAACGCTCAATGCGCTTCGCCCCGTATTGGTAAACGAAACCGATACTAAATAATATGCTTACGACAAGTAAAATTCCTGTCATCATGAAATCTTTCGTTGCTAGTGCAAATATAACTGTAAAGATTACGCTCCCGATGATTAGAATCGCATTTAATAAAGTAAGAAAATCTTTCTTCTTTTCATCTACCTTTACTGGATACAAATCAAGCCAAATTTTCATGCGGTGATGTTTCCATAAAGTTAATAGCTGATAGCCGATTAAGTATAGGAAGATAAAACTTACGATAAATCGTCCATATAAAAATGGAATGAAGTAAAGAATAACTCCTCCAAGAGCGAGCAGACGCACATATAATCCAAAATAGTTACCTGATCTTAAAAACGTTCTCGTATATAAGTATAAATATGTACGCTTTTCGCCGATTATCGACAGAATGAAATCCAGCCATTTTCGGCGAGATACTCTTTCTTTTAATGCTGGTACATCAACGAACATATTCGCAATTCGGTACAGCAGCATCATTTTCTTACCTTCTTCAGAAATTAAATACTCCCAGTTTAGCGGCTTTCCTTTTACCATTTGATGCATGATAGCAAGATATAACACCATGAGCAGAACGATTCCGCCAATGAAAAGAACTGAAGTACGTTCTACAAGGAAATATACAAATAAACCGTTTAAGATAAAACGAATAAACCAATCAGCCCTTTGTATATTTTGATCTGTTAAAAATGACTTTTCCCACGCTACAAATAAATTCCACGCTTTTACAATGACAAATGCGAGGACGATCCAAATGTATCCAGCACCTGTTTGCTTCATTTGTTGGAAGTATAACGGAGCAAGCGCAGCTGCTACGATTGCGATTATGTATAACTGAATCATAAATGTAAAAAGAAATGCCTTGGTGAAGTAAGGTTTTAACTTTTCTTCAACTGGCAGTAAGTAAACGAGATCCGCTTCTTTTAATAACGTTTGAATGGATCCAGCTGTTAACACGAGTCCAATTAATACTGCCATTACGAGCGCAGTTGGAAAGGAAGATGTTAACGTTTGTAACCATTGCTGGTAATAATACGCTCCCGCACCGATGATGAACACGAAAATAAATTTCAAATGATCATTAAATACGTATTTACTATATGTACGAACTTCGTTTAGAAAGTGACGAAATCGTTCTTTCCATAACGCTGCGCTATTCATAATCTTCTTCCTTTGTTAGCGCGATGTAAATATCATCTAACGTTGCACCTGGCATATTAAACTGTGATTGCAGTTCAGCTAATGTTCCCTTCGCTCTTACTTCACCTTGATGCAGAATAATGAACGAATCACAATAACGCTCTGCCGTCGCTAAAATATGTGTGCTCATTAAAATACCGGCTCCACTCTTTTTCATTTGATCCATCATTTGAAGAAGAGATTGAATTGCTAACGGATCTAATCCAACGAAAGGTTCGTCTACTATGTAAAGAGATGGCTCAACTAAAAACGCGCTCATAATCATTACTTTTTGTTTCATCCCTTTTGAGAAATGAGATGGAAACCATTTTAAACGATTTTTCATGCGAAATTCATGTAATAGTTGTCCTACACGTTCTTCATATTGTTTTTCATCAACGCCGTACGCCATCGCTGTTAATTTCAAATGCTCTTCTAACGTTAATTCATCATATAATACCGGCGTTTCTGGAATGAATGAAAAGCTAGAACGGTACGCTGTCATATCATCACGAATTGTTTTCCCATTAATTGTGACAGTTCCTTTTTTCGGTTCCATTAAACCGATAATATGTTTAATCGTCGTACTTTTACCAGCTCCATTTAAACCGATTAAGCCGACAAGTTCGCCTTTATTAACAGAGAACGAAACATCTTTTAATACAGGTCGTTTCGTATATCCTCCTGTAACATTTTCTACACGCAATAACTCGCTCATACGACACCACTTTCTTCATTAGTATTCATTCTATATTCATCTTACCAAAAATTATGCTGTACTACATAGTATCCATGTACTCAAAAAAAAAATTTAAATTTATTAGCATATATTTTCCCGAAAGCGGACATCATAATTATTGAAGAAGGAACACATTGAAAAAGCAACCACCAATTGATGAGTACAACAACATAGTGAAGTCATCATGAAATGGGGTGTCCATGTTGGACAATGAAATTTACACATAACCAGATTATTTGTTTCATTTTCGAAACGGGGTGTCTCCGAAAGAGCATATACTGTTTTAAAAAATAAACAATTTCATTTTAAAAAAAGATTGCAATTCATTTCACTTGAAAATGGGGTGTCTACGGCAGAAACTTTAGCCGATTTACCGTGCATTTCTTAAATAAATGAGGTGTCTGCGAAACGTAAATTACGATAATGCTTTTTCAATCCCTCTTCAGAAAACAGGAAGCTGAGTCAGCTTCCTGTTTTTCGTGTTTGTTCTCTTATGTAATTATGGTAAAATACGGCTAAGGATATTTGAAAGGATGAGATCAATGAATCATACAGCAGACAATTGTATTTTTTGTAAAATCATTGACGGGCAAATCCCTTGCTCAAAAGTATACGAAGATGAACATGTGCTTGCATTTTTAGATATTAGTCAAGTAACAAAAGGACATACTCTTGTTATTCCGAAAGTTCACAAACAAGACATTTTTGCGTTAACGCCAGAAATCGCATCACACATTTTTTCTGTCGTTCCAAAAATCTCAAATGCGATTAAAGCAGAGTTTAATCCAGTTGGCTTTAACCTACTTAACAATAACGGTGAAAAAGCTGGACAAACTGTGTTCCACTTCCACCTTCATTTAATTCCACGCTACGGTGAAAAAAATGGTTTCGGTGCTGTTTGGAAATCACACCAAAATGAATACACTATGGAAAATTTACAAAACATCGCAAGTACAATTGCAAATAGTGTGAAATAATGACACTATAAGAAGGCGTAATACATAACAAGCCACTTCCCTGAAGTCATCAAATTCCGCATGGCTTGTTTCTTCACCTAAAATGCTCAGGGATGATTGTTTGTGCCTAGCACATATAAGAAAGATATGCATATTTTTTCACATCATGAATACGAACAAAAAATAAGGAGGTCTCCTTTTATGTCAAAAGCTAAATCCTTTATTACAGGTGTTATTTGCGGGGGAGCAGTTGCTGGACTAGCCGTTCTTTTCTCAACTCCTTCTTCTGGTAAAGACATGCGCGGCAAGTTAAAAGAAAAAGGAAATGATATTAAAAAGACTTTAGCTGATATTACAGCTGATACGAAATTATTAAAGCGTCAAATTGTTGAAACTGCTTCAGAAGGTAAAGAAGTGTTTCAAGAACTAAAAGATGACATGCAAGACACGCTTTCTAACTGGAAACAAGATATTTCTCAAAACAAGCGCCATATTGAGAAAGAAATTTTGGACATCCAAAAGTCAATTGAGAAACTGCAAGAAGCTGTTCCAGAAAAAGCGTAAACAAATTCCTGCTTAGTTTTTTGCATATAACAAATATTTTTTATATAAATTGACCTTGACACGGCATATCGTATAGATATGCCGTGTTTTTATGCATTTACAATATATGTTATCAATTAACATGTAAGGACAACGCATGTATTCACGACTCATAAAACGCTTCCATAGTTATGCATGATTTGTATAGAATGTCATTTTGTTAAAAAATTTTCACAATTCTTACAAAAAGACTTTATTAATTTTTATTTTACTGGCATAATAGATAGTAATGAAAAAGAATGTTAAAGTGGGTGAGTAAATGAAAAGTGGAGAAAAAGATTACTCGGTAAAAGAAGCGATGATTTTCAGCCAACGCATTGCTCAATTATCGAAAGCGTTATGGAAATGTGTAGAGAAAGATTGGCAGCAGTGGATTAAACCTTACGATTTAAATATTAATGAACATCATATTTTAACAATCGCTTATCATTTAAAAGGGGCTTCTATTTCTGGGATTGCTAAGTTTGGAGTTATGCACGTATCAACAGCGTTTAACTTCTCTAAAAAGCTTGAAGAACGCGGCTATCTTGTATTCTCAAAAAAGGAAGATGATAAACGAAATACGTACATTGAAATTACAGACAAAGGGGAAGAATTACTACTTCGCTTAATGGAAGAGTATGATCCTGAAAATAATTCGGTATTTAATGGGGCTCTTGCACTTCGTAATTTTTATGGGAAGTTCCCAGAAAATATCGAACTGATTGCAATCCTGCGTAATATTTACGGACAAGACTTTATCGATATTTTTGAGAAATCATTAGAAGATATTGAAGAGAACTTTACAGAATCCGATCAAAAGTTAGTTAAGAAATAATCTATTTATTTTTTCGCAATCATGCTTAAGAATTCATTCATAAGCGGCTTAAATAAACCTTGTTTTGCTAGCGCTTCCGCAGTTTCGTGTACTTCGAGCTGATGTGGAAGCGCTTTTTCAAATTGATTTAACAGCGCATCGAACAAAAGAAGCCCTTCTGCTTTCTCCACTACATATTGCTCGTTCAGTTTTTCACAAAGATTTAGTATACGTTCAATATCTTTTTTACGAGCTTTTTTCTTTATGATCAAAGAATAAAATGGACACTTCTCTTCATCAATCATTTTAAATAGTAGGTCTACGTAGTATTCAGCTTGTTCTAATCTTCTAACAACGTCCATTTTCTCCCTCACTTTCTAACACAAAGTCTTCTATTTCTGAATTTTGTAACACGAACAAAATATCGTGTGATACAATATATGTATATGTATTTTAGCCAAAAGGAGGTCTCGCCTCATGACACTTATAACAGTTGTTTTTGTCGCATTCGCACTTCTTGTTATATTTTACACGAATTTCATGACACATACACTGTGTGAACGAAAACAAATAGCTGCGAGCCGCCAGCCCGGTGTCTTTCGGGTTATTAATGTATGTATAACAATTTTATTAATTTCTAGTTATATAGAAATTATATTTCATGGAAAGTGAGGAAGGAAAGCCCCTTCCTCACTTTTTTCCTCTATAAGCAAATTATACCTACAATAACCAATAAAATAAACAGTACAAGTAATAAAATAAGTTGAGAATTCATCCCCATCCCCTCCTCTATTCTGTATATGCGGCATACGCCCAATATGGTACACTTTCAAAATCTGACACGTACTGGTTAATTTTTCTTTATCAATATGAAAACGAGTCGAAATATGATATATTAAATTTTGTACATATTGCTTATACTATAGAACAAATAACATTCATCAAAACTTTATCCTCAGCCACGGTAAGCCCTGTTAAGCGCGCTTTACAAATATAAAAAGCAAAAGTATCAGTGAGACTTAATCGGGCTCTTATGAACTAAAGTTCATCGGTGTAGGATAAATTAAAAATACATAATAGTAGGAGTGTTTATTGAATGAAGAAAGCGATGCTTGCCTTAGCCGCAACAAGTGTAATTGCATTATCAGCATGTGGAACATCATCATCAGAAAAAGTTGTTACTTCTAAAGCTGGTGATATTACGAAAGAAGATTTCTACACGCAAATGAAACAACAACATGGTAAACAAGTACTAAACAACATGGTTATGGAAAAAGTACTTATTAAAAACTACAAAGTTGAAGACAAAGATGTAGATAAAAAGTTCGATGAAATGAAAAAACAATACGGTGATCAATTCGATACACTAATGAAACAACAAGGTATTAAAGAAGAAACTATAAAAAATAGTGTACGTGCTCAATTAGCTCAAGAAAAAGCGATTGAACAATCGATTACTGATAAAGATGTAAAAGCAAAATTCGAGGATTATAAAAAAGAAGTGAAAGCAAGTCATATCCTTGTAAAAGATGAAGAAACTGCTAAAAAAGTGAAAGATGAACTTGCTCAAGGTAAATCTTTCGAAGAATTAGCAAAACAATACTCTGAAGATACAGGTTCAAAAGAAAAAGGTGGCGACTTAGGATTCTTCGGACCAGGGAAAATGGTAAAAGAATTTGAAGAAGCAGCTCAAAAGTTGAAAAAAGGTGAAGTAAGCGAACCTGTAAAAACACAATTCGGTTACCATATCATCAAAGTAACTGATAATCACGCAGATGCAACTTTCGATAAAGCAAAAGCTGATATTAAAAAATCACTAGCTCAAGAAAAAGTACAAGATGCACAATTCATGAACGATCTTATGATGAAAGAAATCAAAAAAGCTGACGTAAAAGTTGACGATAAAGATTTAAAAGATCTTTTCGAAGAGCCAAAAGCTGACGCTAAAAAAGACGAAAAGAAATAATGAAAAGAAATAATGAAAAGAAATAATGAAAAGAAATAATGAAAAGCTCGGGCTAAGCCCGAGCTTTTTTATGTCCCCTCTTCCAGGGGGAAATTGTGTACAGATTGGGTAAATGAAATTACATGATTGACTCTTCGATTCTATAGAAAGGATAACGTCTTTTTCATTTTATGGATAGTGTAAAATCTTAGTTAGTTTTACACTATCTTCGTTACCGAAAGTTTATTTTGTCATTCGTTTAACTAAAACCATCTTTTATGCATTTCACTTAAAAACATTTCTGTGATTCTAAATCCTGAACTTTCCCCTATAATAGAGTCAATCCCACAATGCGGACAAACTGCTGTGTTATCATCATCCCACCACTCTGTAATTTTTTCTGGATGGAAAATTTCTAAACAATAAAAACAACCACATATAACATCCTTTTCTAAGTGCTTTCTATTACGAGAACAAAAACGATGTGCTTCCTCAAAATATTTTTCCATCAGCATCCCCTATTCCTGATTTTTTCTACGCTTTACTTAGATCATCCTCGGTAAAATCACAATTCTTTCTTACAGAAAAACAAAAAACCCTTGATTCACAACGCGTGGAACCAAGGGTTTATCTCATCATTATTGATTAAATTAAGAAACTATGTTAAATTAGTACAGAAACACGTTTTCTAAAATACACAGAACGTATTTATCCGTATCTTAATTTTACAACAAAACCTTTCTTCAGTCAACCTCTATTTTTCACTTTTAAAGGAGTGCTTACGTATGAACAAAAAACTTGATCTAGAGCAAAAACGATTGGATACCGTAATCGAAACGATTACGCAGCAAATTGATAAGCTGGAAAACGAAACTGGCAGACGCCGGGCAGAAGTAATCAACATCCGTAAACACTTCTGGGATGACGTTAAAGTGAATACAGATACTTTTGATGATTACCTTGAAACAGTTATCAACTTAAGACAACAAGCTCAATCACTAGCTGTTACACAAATCACCCATAAACACACCTTTAATCGACTTGCCGCGCTGCGACGTATGCAAAAAGCACCTTACTTCGGACGCATCGATTTTACTGAAGAAGGCGAACCTGCCGCAGAACAAATCTATATCGGTGTTTCTACCCTTACTGATGCAAGCGGAGAAAACTTTCTTATTTATGACTGGCGCGCCCCAATTTCAAGTGTTTATTACGACTATCCACCAGGACCGGCTGAATACAACACACCAGGTGGCGTAATTCGCGGTAATGTGGAGAAAAAATTACAATACATTATTCAAAATGGCGAGATTGATTCCATGTTCGATACGAGCCTCACAATCGGTGATGAAATCCTGCAACAAGCGCTCGGAAAAGGTACAAACAAACATATGCAGAGCATCGTCGCTACGATTCAGCGTGAGCAAAATGAAATTATCCGTCACGATGAAGGCCGACTCCTTATCGTTCAAGGAGCTGCTGGTAGTGGTAAAACATCAGCTGCCCTGCAGCGAATCGCCTACTTACTATATAAATATCGCGAATGGCTAAAAGCGGATCAAATTATTCTCTTCTCCCCTAACTCTATGTTCAATAGCTACGTATCTAACGTACTACCTGAACTCGGTGAAGAAAATATGCAACAAGTAACATTCCAAGAATATTTAAATCATAGACTAAGTAAGTCATTTGATGTGGAAGATCCTTACGAACAATTAGAATATATGCTAACTGAAACAAATAGCGCAAATTACAAAATTAGAAATACGAGCATCCGATTTAAAGCATCCACTCAATTTTTCGAAATGATTAGAGCGTACAGACAATCTCTTGAAACTTCAGGCATGCTATTTAGAGGAATGAAATTTAGAGGAAAACTGATTGCCTCTGCTAAAGAAATTACAGAGCAATTTTACAATACTGACTCCTCCCTCCGCTTCCATAGTCGAATTGAGAAGTTAACGGATTGGCTAAATAAGCAAATAGATGCACTTGAAAAAGCAGAACTGAAAAAGCCTTGGGTAGAAGAAGAAATTGAATTACTTAGTAAAGATGAATATCAAAAGGCTTATAAATACTTGCAGAAAAAAGGCGAGTTTGACGACAACTCCTTTAATGATTATGAGAAAGAAACGAAAGTACTCGGACGTATGATTGTCCGTAAAAAATTGAAGCCTCTTCGTAAAGGCGTTCAAACATTGCGCTTTATCAATTTTACAGGCATATATAAACAACTTTTCATAGATGCATCATGGGTTACTGGAGAAAAACCGAAAGAATGGGATGACATTTGCTCATTAACAGTGAACATGCTCGATGAAGGAAATCTATATTACGAGGATGCGACTCCATTTTTACTTTTAAAAGAATTAATTGAAGGCTTCCAAACGAATAGATCGATTAAACATGTACTCGTAGATGAAGCACAAGATTACTCTCCGTTCCAGTTCGAGTTTTTAAAACGTCTCTTCCCTGCCGCAAAAATGACGGTACTCGGGGACTTTAACCAAGCAATATTTGCCCATGCGAGTGAAACAGTGAATTTTAATACACTTACTAGCTTATACGGACCAGATGAAACGAACGGCATTAACTTAACTCGTAGCTATCGCTCAACAAAACCGATTATTGAATTTACACGAAATCTCGTACCAGAAGGAAAAGACATTCACGCCTTTGAACGTGACGGCGAGAAACCTATAGTGACGAAAGTAGCTGATTACAGCGAACTTCATGAGCATATTACTGCTAAAGTTGCTGAACTACAAAAACAAAATCACAACACGATCGCAATTATATGTAAATCCGCAACTGAAAGCGCCGCTGCATACGAAGCACTCCATCATATCGAGAATATTAAACTCGTGAAGAGTAACTCAGCCGAGTATGAGCAAGGCATCGTCGTGATACCTGCTTATTTAGCAAAGGGTATTGAATTTGACGCTGTTATTATTTATGATACTTCTGAAGATGTATACAGTGATGAGAGCGTACGTAGATTGTTCTACACCGCTTGTACGCGCGCGATGCATGAGTTGCAACTTTATAGTGTTGGCGAAGTTAGTCCTTTTGTGCTTGGGGCTGATTCGGATAGTTTTGAACTAATAACTAAAACACCTTGATAATCATCAAGGTGTTCTTTTCATTCTAAATGGCATATCTTTACGTCGATATACACTTAACACAATCCCCATTAAAAGCGCATGGAATACAGTCGGTGTTAATCCATAACTAATAAAAGGTAATGATATAGCAGCAATCGGCAATAAGCCTAAAATCATGCCCACGTTATAAATAAACTGGACTACAAAAAGAGTCATTCCTCCAATGAGAAGCAATTTACCATATCGGTCATTTATTTTATAAGATATGATTACTAATCTTGCTACAAAAAGAGAAAGAACAGAAACCAGAATTAGCGCAAGCACATACCCATAATAGTAAGTCAAACTTGCAAATACAAAATCAGTATCCGCAGCAGGGATGAATTTTGTATCTCCAGATGTACCAAACCAACCAGCCGATGACATTACCTCTTTTAAACGTATATACATAAATCCTGCACCACCTGCATCACTCTCCGGATTTAAATACCCTAAAATTCTATCTAAGTGGTATCCTGAAGACCAGGATACCGATGCCCTGATAATAAATAAACAAATGGGTACAACCGTAATAATCAACGCCGTTTTCTTTCCTAACTTACTCCACCAAAGCATAACGAATACCATTGTCATATAAACAAAAATTGACGAAAGGGTTGATACAATCAAAAATAAATACAAAGAAAATAAATATAAAACCACAAGATGCATAACCTTTAACCTACTATTATTGAAAAAAGAAGCCCACGCTAGAAAAAAGAACGGTACTGCTATTAAACAATCAATTTCAATGGGACCGATTTTTATTAACGGTTCTCCAGTCAACGAAGCGTTCGGAAAACAGTATAGCATTAACAGAATAAGTACTCCGATTGTGTAAAACAACCCTCCCCTTCTCTCTAATTTCCGATAATCAATCAGCATCATCCCAAAAGCTGTTACAACACCGAGAATAACAAATATCACCTTATTCATTATTACATCATTCGTATATCCAAAAGCTAAAACTGGCAAAAATCCTAGCCCCA
Organism: Bacillus sp. FG16; assembly: GCF_057809515.1. Classification (NCBI taxonomy): domain Bacteria; kingdom Bacillati; phylum Bacillota; class Bacilli; order Caryophanales; family Bacillaceae; genus Bacillus; species Bacillus sp. FG16. The sequence continues at coordinate 28,757 of NZ_JBMDKC010000035.1, read as the reverse complement.
TCGCAGCCACTAATAAACCAATTAAGAACCAATCAACCTTTGGCTTATGTAGTTTATTAAGTTCCTGGCCAAGCTTGATTGGACTTCCCATTTGTTCAACGGCCTTATCTTCCGCAACTTCCTCACTTAACCCTTTTTCTACCCACATATTCTTGGCCTGTTTCAAGTGAAAGTCTAGTTCTGTTGCCACCAAGTCCTTCGCTTCTTTTGATTTTATATGGTTCGTAACTTCTTTTAAAAAATGCTCCCCTTTTTTATTCAATTTTTTCTCACTCCTGTACTAATCCTTTTAATATAAATCGCGCCTTCATAGCATTTTTCTCTACCTTTCGCAACATCTTGTTTCCTTTATCATTTAATTGATAATATTTAGCTCCTGCGTGATCCCAGCTAGATTGGATAAAGCGGTTCTGTTCTAAACGATGTAATAAAGTGTATAGAGACCCTTCATCACCTTCGAATTTTTGAATCCCTCTACCTCTTAGCAACTGCATCAATTCATAACCTGTTTTTTCATTCATAAGAAGTTGTAACACCGCTAAAAGGATATCTTCTTCCTTTTCGGATGATTGCTTGATTTTTTCGCGCACCCGCTTTCGATGTTGATCAGAAAAACTCAAATGTTTAAACGTTGTGTTCTCCATTGATTTTCGCAAGCCTTTTAATCGATCTTCCATTTGATTATTCCTCCAATCCTTCCTTCAAAAGCTCCTTCGCTTTTTTCAATCTCGTTTTTATCGTGTTTTCTTTCACGTCTATTACCGTAGCAATCTCTTTAATTGATAACTCTTCATAATAAAATAGATAAATGACTTCTCGATATTTTATCGGTAAACTCATTACTGCCAAAGCCAACCTACTATCCTCCGCATTTTGAATGACAGTTTGTTCGACACTATCATTTTGAACCCCAATATACACAGATTCATCCTCTGTAACGATTACCTTTTTGTTATACCAACTTTTTATATAGTCCTTACAATGATTAATCGCAATTCTCCATAGCCATGTTTTTAAGTTTGAATTCCCTTTATATGTATGAAGAGATTTATAGCATTTCACAAATATATCTTGCGTTAAATCCTCCGCAATTTCTTTATTATTCACATACGAATACACAAGCTGTAAGACTTCTTGTCCATACTTGTTCATTATTTCGTCGATAAGGTCCTCCTTATCTTCTATTTCAAACGCTTCTATCGTTAATTCATCCACCACATCATTTCCTCCTTCCCATATATTAGACGACGCACTGTATGGAAAAGTTTTATAAATACATAAAAAAATATGGATGGTAATGTCCATACCGTTTTTTTATGTATATTTATTTGCTTCTTGTCCCTTGATACTTATGCTCTGCTTAAAGATAGGAATTTTTATCCATATGTCTTGTTCCCTATTTTAAAACATAATACAATGGAAATGTAACTTAATAAGCTATAACTAGTAGGTGTGGTAATCATCTCTTCCATTTTGAAAAAAGGGGGGAGGTGATAAAATGATCGCGATGTTTGTAATTAAATTAGTGTACGGTATCCTAACCGGAACTGGCGTTATCATCGGTAGAAGATACGTCGGTCCGTGGCTAATTTCTGTATACAAAAAAGCGAGAACCACCCTACTTCGTGGAAAAGGTAAGGGCGGTTCTCGGCTAAAACGTTAATGTAATTGTCTTATAACCGCACCTACTACCACCACAATAGCAAGTTAGGTTACACAAGGCAGAAGTTTCTCAGGCTTCTGTCTTTTTTATTTTATGCAAAATTCATACTATATACTCTATCATCATTGTAACACATTTTATTTATTTTTAGTCAAGAGAAAAACCACCTAAAGGCTCTCCTTCAGGTGGTTCTCTATTTTATGCTAACGCAGCTGCTTGCTCTTGTTGATCTAGACTTTTTCTAGTTCAGCTGTGCCGCTCTCATCATTTATAGCACCAATAAAGACGGATTATGTACCCGCTTCATAACAGTAGGATTAAACAAGGAACAACACCTATTACGAATATAAAAAATCCTCTCACTATATAGTACCTATGTTTTCAGCGATACTCTATTACCATCAAATTAAGTTTGTATAATTTAAACTACAGAATAGCGAGCTAATTTTCAAATATCTTCTTTCGCATAACCCTAAATTTATTATCCATTTGCATTATGATTATAAATAAAAGATATCCTACCGACGCACCGAGCATATTTATAGCAATCCGCCACACATCAAAAACATCAGACAAAGTTAGTAAATGTAATATCTCCCAAACAAGAAAGGTCATAACATACCACTTACGAGCTTTCTTATAGTTAGTCACTTTATTAATCCGCACTGGAACGAAAAATCCGAATGGAACTACTAATATTATATGTTGTAAAACGCTTAACCAATAAGTTGAGTTTCCCCAAGGACCTGGATGTGCAATAAAATCTTTAACTTGCCAAAGTGTTATTCCAAAAAGTTGTAATAACGTTTCTAAATCAGATATATGTAAAAATTGCTGCCAAAATTCAATGGGATGATAGACAGTCCCACCACCTGTCAAACTGCGAACAGAGTCAAATGTAGAAGTTGAAATAAACGTTCCTAAAAAGACAATAAAACAAATGATTATATAAGGAATACATAAAACTTTTGATAACACCTTTAATGGCCTAGGAACTTCGTATACCGATTTATTAATCTCTACGCCAATAACTTTTGATTCTCCAAAACTTTGAATCGCTTTATAAATCGCTTCTTTTTCATTCATACCTTGTTCCATATATTCTTCTTTCAAGCTGTTCAAGTGATCATACATTTCTAGAAATAACTCATCCTGTTCAATATCACTAAGTTCTGAATAGGCTAAAATAGACTTAATATACTCATCAAATTCACTCATAAATAACTCCTTTCTGACAAGCTTGAATTAATGCTGTTACACTTTCCCAAGAGTTCACTTTCTTCTGCAATTCTTTTTTCCCTTTATCTGTAATAGTATAGAATTTCCTTTTCATCCCATTCTCAGATTCATTCCAATAAGATTCAAGAAACTCCTTTTTCTCTAATCTCTTTAAAGCAGGATACAAAGTTCCCTGTCCCATACTATACAAATCTTCACTTGCATCCTTTAAACTTTGAGCTATTTCGTATCCATATGTATCACGTTTTGCAATGATAGAAAGCAATAAAATATCTATACTTCCCTTCAAGATTTCTTTATCCAACAATACCACCACCTTATATACATCGTATAACAACATATGTCGTTACGCAATATAGTTAGAAGAATATTCCATAAAAAAAGAAAAAACCACCTAAAGGCTTCCCTTCAGGTGATTCTCTATTTTATGCTAACGCAGCTGCCTGTTCTTGTTGATCTACAGGAATTACAGCGTCTGTTAATGCTTTTTCTAGTTCAGCTGTATATTTCATTTGTTCTTCTTTGCTCCAGCCTAGTTTCGCAGCCATGTAGTTGATTACTGCTTCTTTCCACTCGTATACCCAGTGGATGTTGAAGAATACAGCGCCTCTGCGGCGTACGAAGAAGTCAACTGGTTTTGCTGTCATTTCGTAATCCATTGCGTATACAAGTGGGATGAGAACGTCAAGCGGCATGTTGTATTCTTTCGCTTCTTCTTTATGTTTTTTCGCTAAGTCGAACAGTACATCAACGTTAGAGCCGTAGAATTTCGCGAACTCTTCTGCTTGTACTTTCGTTAAACCAGATTTCGTACCTTCGTCTGCTTTTTTCGCAACGAATGCTGGGAATCCGCGTGAACCATCTACATGCCCACCAGAGATCGGCATATGTTTCGTGTCGCTCTTCGGATATGCGCTATGACCTTCTTTTTGTAGTAAGTTCGTTACGTAATCTACTACCATTTCAGCCATTTTACGGTATCCTGTTAATTTACCACCTGCGATTGTAATTAAACCAGATTCAGAAGTCCAAATTTCATCTTTACGAGAAATTTCAGATGCATTCTTACCTTCTTCATAAATTAACGGACGTACACCAGCCCAGCTTGATTCAATGTCTTTCTCTGTAATTTTCACGCTTGGGAACATGTAGTTAATCGCATTAATGATATATGTGCGATCTTCTGTTGTCATTTGTGGTACAGCTGCGTCTTTATCATAGAACGTATCCGTTGTACCTACGTATGTTTTTCCGCCGCGAGGAATCGCGAACACCATACGTTTATCTGGTGTATCGAAGTAAATTGCTTGCCCGAGTGGGAAACGTTTTTGATCAATTACTAAGTGAACACCTTTTGATAACTGAAGTACTTTTCCTTTTTTCGAGTTATCTTTTTCACGAAGTGTATCTACCCAAGGACCAGCTGCGTTTACAATTTTCTTACCGTAAACTTCATATACTTCACCGTCTAGTAAATCGATTACACGTACACCGCATACTTTTCCATCTTTATATAAGAAACTGTCTACTTTTGCGTAGTTAACAGCTTTCGCACCATGCTCAATCGCTTCTTTCATTACTTCAATTGTAAGACGCGCATCATCTGTACGATATTCTACGTAGTAACCGCCGCCTTTTAATCCTTCTTTTTTTACAAGAGGCTCTTTATTTAATGTTTCTTCACGGTTAAACATCTTTCTGCGCTCGCTTCGTTTTACACCTGCTAAGAAGTCGTATACACGAAGACCAATTGATGTACTAAATGATCCGAACGTACCGCCTGTATGGAACGGAAGTAACATCCACTCTGGTGTTGTTACATGGGGACCGTTCTCATATACGATCGCACGCTCTTTACCCACCTCTGCTACCATTTTCACTTCAAGTTGTTTTAAATAACGTAGACCACCGTGTACAAGCTTCGTTGAACGACTTGATGTACCTGCTGCAAAGTCCTGCATTTCAAACACAATTGTTGATAACCCGCGTGTTGCTCCATCTAATGCAATACCAGAACCAGTAATACCTCCACCAATTACGATCACATCTAACTCTTGTTTATTTACTCCGTTTAATACGTCTTTACGTTGTTTACTTGAAAATTTCATGGTAATTCCTCCCTTTGATAACGAAAAAAGAGACCACAAACTCCGCTATAGATTTCGCCTCTATAGCGCGTTGTGGTCTCTCCAAATCTCCTACCGAATTATTAACTTGTCACCATTATAACACTGTTTATGATTATTTGAAAGCTTTTGTTGCTTCAATTGCCTTTTTCCATCCAGCATATAGCTCTTCGCTTGTTTCCGCTTCCATCGTTGGTTCAAAGCGTTTGTCCATATGCCACTGTGATTTAATTTCATCTTGGTTTTTCCAATATCCAACCGCAAGACCCGCTAAGTACGCTGCACCTAGAGCCGTTGTTTCGTTGATCACTGGACGCTCTACAGGAACATCTAGAATATCACTTTGGAACTTCATTAAGAAGTTATTTTTAACTGCTCCGCCATCAACACGTAATGTGTTCAGTTCAATACCTGAATCTGCTTCCATTGCACATAATACATCTTTCGTTTGGTAAGCTAAAGATTCTAGCGTTGCACGAATGAAATGCTCTTTCGTCGTACCGCGTGTTACACCAAACATAGCGCCGCGTACTTCACTATCCCAGTAAGGTGTTCCTAGTCCAACGAACGCTGGTACAATGTATACACCGTCAGTTGATTCAACGCGAGAAGCATATACTTCACTCTCACTTGCATCTTTAAACATGCGCATTCCGTCGCGTAACCACTGAATTGCAGAACCTGCTACGAAAATACTTCCTTCTAATGCGTAGTTTACTTTACCATCTATTCCCCATGCAATTGTTGTTAATAGACCGTGCTCAGAAGCTACTGCTTTTTCACCTGTGTTCATTAACATAAAGCAACCAGTTCCGTAAGTGTTCTTCGCCATACCTTCACCGAAACAAGCTTGTCCAAATAATGCTGCTTGCTGGTCACCAGCTACACCTGCAATCGGTACATTTTGACCGAAGAAGTGGTAATCAATTGTTTCTCCATATATTTCAGATGATGGACGTACTTCTGGAAGCATACTCTTTGGTATTGTTAACATGTCTAGAAGCTCATCATCCCACTGTAAGTCGTGAATGTTAAACATTAACGTACGTGATGCGTTTGAATAATCTGTTACGTGTGCTTTACCACCAGATAGTTTCCATACAAGCCACGAATCAATTGTTCCGAATAATAGATCGCCGTTTTCAGCTTTCTCTCTTGCACCTTCAACGTTATCTAAAATCCACTTTACTTTCGTGCCAGAGAAGTATGCATCAATTAAAAGACCTGTTTTTTCGCGAACCATTTCGCTATAACCTTTTTCTTTTAACTCATCACAAATTTCAGCTGTTTGGCGAGATTGCCATACGATTGCGTTATAAATTGGTTTACTAGTTGTTTTATCCCATACAACCGTTGTTTCACGTTGGTTCGTAATACCGATACCAGCGATTTGTTCTGGTTTTACATCTGCTTCGCTTAAGCAAGTTGCGATAACTGCTAAAATAGATCCCCAAATTTCTTGTGCATTATGCTCTACCCAGCCTGGCTTTGGAAAATGTTGTGTAAACTCTTTTTGAGCTGAATGAACAATTTCACCTTTTTTATTGAATAAAATTGCACGTGAGCTTGTTGTTCCTTGGTCTAATGAAAGAATATATTTTTTCATATCGGTTTCCCCCTTATGCTACTTTTCTACTATTTGTATTGCTTCCGCTTTTTTTACTTGTCATATAAGAGATTGCTAGTACAATCACAGTTGCGATAATCACATAAATAAGTGCTGCATTTTGTTTTCCTTCAAATACAACTTGATGGAATAATCCTGCAAGTGATCCACCTAGAATTGGACCAACTACTGGAATCCATGCATACTTCCAGTTTGAACCGCCTTTTCCTGCAATCGGAAGGAAGAAGTGTGCGATACGCGGACCTAAATCACGAGCCGGGTTAATTGCGTATCCTGTTGTCCCACCTAATGATAAACCAATACTTACAATTAAGAAACCTACGATAAATGGATTTAATCCATCTGCAAATTTATTTGCACCAATTGCTAATATACCAAATACTAAAACGAATGTTCCAATCATTTCACTTAAAAGGTTTGCAAATGTGTTCGGAATTGCTGGACCTGTTGCAAATACGCCTAACTTTGTTCCTGGATCTTCTGTTTCTTTCCAGTGTGGTAAGTAATGTAAATATACGATAACTGCCCCAATAATTGCCCCAATCATTTGTGCTACGATATAACCTGGTACGTCACTCCATGGGAACGCTCCCTTAAATGCTAGTCCTATCGTTAAAGCTGGATTCAAATGTGCCCCACTAATTGATCCAACCGCATACGCTGCAACCGCTACTGCTAAGCCCCAGCCCATTGTAATAACAATCCAACCTGAATCTTTCGCAAACGATTTCTTTAAACTTACACCAGCACAAACGCCGCCACCAAGTACGATTAACAACGCAGTCCCTATTAACTCTCCTAAAAATGCTGACATAGTATCCCTCCACAATCAATTTAAACGCTTCCAAATGTGATAGAGGTAAAATGAATGGCCATTCGTTTTTGTCAAAAGAAAAAGACCCACAGCTTTGCACGCTTCTATATAAATTTATATAGAAACAATGAAATGTGGATCTCTTCTTTTCTCCGTCACGTTTATTAACTTGTCTATAATGTTAACCTTTTATGAAAGCGGTGTCAACAGAATTTTTTCACATTTTCGTCACTTTTTTTGGTAATGTTTCCATAGTTCGCGTTTTGACGTCGTAATCGCTGTCGCACCAGCGTTTAAAGCTCTTTCCACATCTTCTACAGTACGAATAAAACCACCTGCTAAAATCGGTACACCAGTACGCTCTTTCACTTCAGCGATAATATCCGTCATTGCTCCTGGAAGCACCTCAATATAATCCGGTTTCGTCTTATCTAAAAGATTGCAGCTCTTCTCCATCGCACTCGAATCGATTAAAAAGATGCGTTGTATTGCCACAACACCTTTTTGCTTCGCCTTCATAATTACGCCGGCCTTTGTCGAAAGTAACCCGTACGGTCTAAACTCCTGACATAAATATTCCGTCGCATGCCCATCACTCTGCAAGCCATGAATTAAATCCACATGTAAAAACACCTTTTTACAATATTGCTTCGCAAGTGATATAACACTCTTCAATTGGCCGACATGAATATCTAAAATAACGATATATTCATACGAACTATGTAATAGCTTTTCCAAATCTTTAATTTGCCTCACTGCCGGCAAAATTTTCTGTTCATGAAATTCCATTCTAAATGTCCCCTTCTTTATGTCATCCTATCCTTTATAGTACACAATTTAAGTGAAAAGAACAGCCAGTGTTGGGGATTTCTTTCAAATCTTTCCTCTATTTATATATTTTCTTCAACTTATCGGAACCTATACCACCTATAATCATGAATACAAGGGGCAAAAGATTCATTACATATGGCGCATCTACTACAATTGTAATACTTGCTCCAGCAAACTTATTTAGCATCCATACAACGATTTTTGCAATAAACAAAAATACCCCTATCATAAATAGACTATCAAAAAACACCTTCCATTTTGGATACGCCAATTGCTTACTATCTTCAATTATTTTCTGCGTCAATTCTTCATCACTCCTTAACAGTTCATCAATTGTAATACCGAACAGATCACTTAAATGAATAATAATTTCAATGCTCGGATAGTTCTTTCCCGTCTCCCATTTCGAAACAGATTGCCTGCTCACATGAAGTTTTTCAGCCAAATCATTTTGCGACCAATTTCTTTTTTCCCTTTCTTCTTTTAAACGCTCACTAAAAATCATACTGTGTTTATCACCTCTCTATGCCCATTATGTTCAAATAAATGATGAAGAGTAAAGCGAGTTATTGTTGCATTTCCTGCACAACTTATACGTTACAGCTTATAATGGCGCTCTTTTATATGTATCTTCCCTATACTATGCTCCAATAATAATTTCCCGAACAATAATACAAGGGACTGATACTAATAAAGTGAAACTTTAATCAGCCCTCACTAATCGGGCTTTTACGGACAGCCCGCGCCCCACCTAACTTCTTTGATTCCGCTGAATTTTGAGGTGGGTCTTACTGCCCGGCAAATAGCGGGATAAAGACTAGATTAGGCATAAAAAATACGCCATCCCTTCTTATCAGTCTCCAGAAAGAATAACGCAAATTTTCATTTTTACTCATCATTTTTCGGACTATATGAAAACCCCGGGTATTTCACAACAGGCCACTTCTTCTTACGCAGAGAATCCATTACTTGCGGGCCAACATGTATATTACTCTCCACTATTTCTTTAGGAGTCAGTGCCATCCATTGATTTAACGATACATCTTCAAAACGATTGCTTCTGAACATCTCTAAAAACCATAATGTTTCGGTACCTGTATTTTGAATATAATGCCCCGTCGCAAACGGTACATATCCGACATCGCCAGCTCTATAATCAAATGTACGAGCGGTACCATTTCCAAGAAACACAGTCATTCTCGCTTCCCCTGTCAAATAATATTGCCATTCATCATTATTCGGGTGCCAATGAAGTTCTCTCATTCCACCAGGCTCAACCTCAACGAGCGCTGCTGCGATCGTTTTTGAAATAGGGAAATTTGTAGAATCTACAATTCGAACGCTACCACCAGGAGTCTTAATTGGCTTTTGTTTTAACAGTTCATGTTTAAATGTTAAAGGAACTTCCCCTTTCGGTGATTGAACTTCCTGACTTTCAAGCGAACCTGGCACCTCTCCTTGATAAATATAAACTTGACCTGAAGGGATAGAATGAAAAGCACTCTCAGGTACTCCAAAATTAGCCGACAACACTTCTTTTGGCGTATGCGCAAACCAATCAGAAATAGCTAAAGTAGATAAATCAGAAAAATGTCCATCATCGAAAACAAGTAGAAATTCACAATGTTCCAATCCTTGAATGGAATGCGGAATACCAGGCGGAAAATACCAAAGATCACCTGGTCCAACATCAGCAATAAAATTCCGTCCATTTTGATCAACAGCCGTTATGCGTGCCCGTCCTAAAAGCATATACGCCCATTCCGCTTCTTTATGCCAATGAAGTTCTCGTATTCCACCGGCCGTTAAGCTCATATTTACCCCAGCAATCGTCGTCGAAACTGGTAGTTCCCGAGCAGTAATCTCCCGAGACCACCCGCCGTGTTTCAAAATCATAGAAGTGTCCGAGAATGAAAACTTCAAGTTAGGAACTAATCCTGCATCCGTTATAGGTGGAACAAGCATATTCGGATTTTGAATATCTCGCATAACATTACGAGGTCCAGAATCAATTGCACCTGCTCCGTCGCTGCGGATTGGTTGTGGCACATTCCCTCCCGCTTCATTAACAGTACGTTTCTTCATGATTACACCCCTTTTTCATCCGGTTATTAGGTGAAAATCCTCCACCATAGTGTATGAATTGGGCTTTAGATGGTTACAGTTACTATGGAGTTACATCAACTGCCTATCATTATCGTTTTGTTCATTTCTCAACTTATACTAGTATGGACAGCGTCTGAAAAGATAATGAAGAAATTAAATTAAAACTAATAAAAAACCCTGTAAAATTTATTACAGAGTTTTTCACCAATTATTTATTGTTTTACATATCGAATACGAACATTATCGTCCATATGATAAATTTGTAATGTGTTTCCATCATAGTTTTGCAATTTATACATGATACTATCATTTGTTAACTTTACTTCTTGACCGTCTTTAACTGCTTTTGTTACTTTTAAAGATAACTGGAATGATGGGACATCCACCGTATATGTTCCTGTTAAATAGTTATCTTTATTCGGATAAGAACCATTCGCATAAGACTCAAATGTTTTATCACCTTTTAGTACTAGCGTAGTTTTTACGCCACTGCCGTAATCAATACCCCAATTACCAATAATCTCAGTACCATCTTTAATGTTCTTCTGCATGTTGCTATAACTAATTCCTAACTCTTCACTTGTACCAACTGTATCTACAAATACCCCAGTTTTTGCTTGACTTTTATCTGTTTGAGCCTGACTGCCAGTAGTTGGGTTTGCCTGTGTAGAACTACTTGTTGTACTAGTAGATTTTTCCGTGGTTGTATCACCTTTTACTTCAGCCCTTAACTTATCAAATGTAGGTTTCCAAATACGTTTTGCTTCCTCTAATTTTATATTTGCTTTATTTAAGATTTCCTTATCAGTCTCTAAGCTAAAACCTTTATCGTTGAATAACTTCTCTATTTCACCGAATGTTTCTCTTAGTTTACCTGCAGCTCTTTCAATCTCTTTTTGGTCTTCTTTATGTTTTGGCGGTGCAGAAATCTTCTCTATCTTATCAAATACTTTATAGATGTCTTTAACACTATCTAATACCTCAGCTTTTGATTTACTTCCGTTTCTCAAATCCTTTACAGATGCATCATAGTAATCAAATCGTCTTAACATATCCTGTTCAATGTCTAATAAATATTGTGCATAATCTTCATCTAAAACTCGAACCTTTTGAACATCTTTACTTTCTTCTTTCGAATTAGTTGATTTTTCTTTTGTTCCAGAAGACTTAGCTTTACTTGTTTCTTCTGTCTTTGCTTCTTTACTTGCCGAATCTTTTACTGTAACACAACCACTTAATAATAATGTAACTGGAACTACAGCAGCCATTAGTTTCTTCACTTTCATACCTCATACTCCTTAAAGTAATTTACTCTTAGTTTGTTTTGCTACCGATACTCTTCGCTGCTTCTTCAAACAGTTTTGAACCTTCTTGTGCTTTACTTAATGATTGATGCATTTTACTCTCGTCTTCTTGGTCTAATGCATCAAAGAGAAGTTGAAAACAATCCGCATACAGTTCCATCGATTGCTTTATCTTCGCCTGTTCTCCCTGTAACTCAGGGGGCGCTTGTAAATTCTTCAGTTTCTTCGTTGTTGCCTTTGCTCCACCTAAACTTAGTTGTACTTCACTTTTCTTTTGTTTGTATGATTTTACGTCTGAATCTGCTATTCCTTCAATTAATTTCATTGTATCTTCAATTTGAGTAGCACTGTTTATGATATCTGCCTTATACCTTTCAACATCAGAACCAGTTACCTTACCAGTTGAAGGATTAGAAGAGGAACTTTGTTGACTACTTGATGAACTACTGTTTGTACCTTCACCTTTCGCTACAGATAAGCTATCCTCTTTCTTGCTATCAGTTGACTTACTCTCTTTTTCAGAAGTCTTATTCTCTTTCTCTACCTTTTGCGTCTCTTCTTTCTTTGTTTCAGCTTTCTTACCATCAGTTTCAATTGTAATACAACCACTCAATAACATAACTGGTAACGCTAAACTTACTAATTTCTTTGCTTTCATGATTACTAATACCCCTTTATTTGTAAAATGTAGTGCAAACAAGTTAATATACTTAACTAATAAATTTCCTCCGAATAATTCATTAAAATCTATCGACCATATATTACCTGTATATTCATAATCTTTCCATATATATATATATATATCATTTTACAAAGAATTACATATTTGGTCAAAGGGATTTATGTAGTCCTTAAAAGGAAATTTTAATAGCAAAGAAAAGAAGCTAACAATAAATTGTTAACTTCTCAGCTTAAGGAAAAAATACTATCTTTCCTTATCTTCTAATATCTAGGTTGTGATTGAATATTTGTAAGATGAACATCATACATATCAATGATTTCAAGAAATCTATCAGCTTCACGGAAGACATGGTCTGCCAATAATGGATGAATGATGCTCTTTATTTTGCATTGCTCAATTAAATCACGTGCTGTTTTCTTAAAATCCCGAAGAGATGCAACCGACACGCGATTTTGATCTAAAAATTGATCTAAAAGAGGCGCTGTTTGGGATTGTGGTTTCATAGATTCTAAGTCAATTGCTTGATACATCAATTCATCAAAATCATTGCTAAAATTCCGTGCTGTATCTACAAGCTTTCTTTCCGATGGATCAAGAAGATGGCCAATAAATTTAGCATGGTCTGCCATAATCCGTAAAAAGAAAACATTTTCTTTAATAATAGCATCAGGAAGAGCATCTAATTTACCTTCATTTAATTGTATTAAACGTTTTCTAAAATAATCAGCTTCCCTACTTGTATGGTCAACTAAAAGTGGAAAGTTATTTTGTCCTGGCAATTTACATGTGAGAATTAATCCTAAAATTTTTCGTTTAAATCCCCAAATATTAGTTGCGGCTTGTTGTACTTCTGCATTAAATCTTTTTATTTGCTCAGGATCTGTTTCATTTGTATAGGAATGCGCTATTTGTTCAATATGTTCAAACAATCGATAAAATTGATTCGCCTCTTCGATTAGTTGAGTATCCTCGCATCTAAATCCCAAGCGAAGAAAAAAAGAATGCTCTTTCATGATTCTAGACCAAAAACGAATTTCATTTAATGAACGCTCAACAAACATTACAGATGTAACACCTGTATCAGGATGTAATGAAGTTTCATCCCTATGCATTGTTAATCCCCCCCAGTAAAATCCCCGCTAGTTCCATTCTTATGAGTAAAAATATATATAAATACCAGCAATAAAAGTTTATGATGACTCTCTTATACATGTAAAATTAAACTAATATAACCTTAGCTTGATGAACATATACTGCTCCCCCAGAAGAAAAAAAGCTACCACCTAGTTGTAAAATTCTACTAGGTGGTAGTCTTTCAAAATTTTTATTAAAGCAATACCGAATCTTTATCACTATCCTGATTACGTTTCTCGCGCTCTTCTTCTAAGCGCTTCATATACACTTCGCCTTCTTTTTCGATAAACTCATTATCCATATCTTGCTCTTTTTTCGAAGTATATAAAACCATGTAGCCACTTAGTACAATCCCGACAATCACAAGATACACCCACCATGGTAAAGTTTCCAAATCACTTCATTCCTTTCCTTAGACAAGCCTTATTAGTTTCACTTTATGAGGAAAGAAGTGGATTTATGCTTAAAATTTTTATTGTGGATGCTTCGCGAAAAATGCTTGTACATATTCCATAAACTCAATTGGTTCCTGACGAAACGGTGCGTGGTATCCTTTTTCAATAATATGAAACGTACTATTCGCAAATAGCCCATGATACAGTTCACCATTTTTCCAAGAAACACTCTTATCATGTCGTCCCCATATAATTAAAATCGGTACCTTAATTTTATCTGCTTCCATCGCAATGCGGCGCTCTCTCATTTTCGTAAGCTGATCATAATGCTCTTTATCATCACGACTATTTTTCACTTCATTTTTATTATACTTCGCAATTTCAGTTACAGTTTGTAAGTCCGTCGATAGCGCTGGTACTTCATAACTTTCTTTTTGCTGGAAAGACTCTATCCCTGTAGCATCCGCCAAAACGAGATGCGTCACTGCATCCGGATATAAATACGCTAAATTAAGGGACATCTCTCCGCCCATTGAATGGCCGAGCACTGCAAACTGATCGTATCCGAGCTTCTTCATTAACTTATAATATAAATTCACTTGCGCAGGAAACGAATACTGAAAATCAACTGGCTTAGAAGAACGCCCAAACCCTAAAATATCAACCGCAATAATCGTATGGTCTCGCGCTAGTTCCGGATAAATATCACTAAACCCATCAGAAGAACCACCAAACCCATGCAGCATAAGTAACGGAGGTTTCCCCTCACCAATTTGTTTAAAATAAATCGTCTGCCCATCAATTTGCGCCATACTCTCTTTCGTATTCAGCTTCATCATAACAGTATCTTTCACTTCTCCAACCTTCGCAATCGGCTTATCGACGAAATTACAAACAATTAACAAAACGAGCACAATACCGCTAATCATATAAAACTTAAACCGTTTCAAAGTTCCCGTCTCCTTTCTCTTGTTGCTATTTAAAGTTTTTACATTTTTTGGTTATTTTATGTTCTCTTTTTAATTGTAACTGGAACAGTTACAATTATACTAAAAAAATATAACTCATTTCTATTACTAATGGTTATTCTGTAACTATTATAGTTACATATTTAAAGTAAGTCAATTCTTTTACAACTAAAAAGAAAAAAGAGACCTCATTGTGAGATCCCTTTTTCTATTTTAGCCACCATAATCCCCATGTTCAGCTTTCATTATTGTTGGACTTTCTTGATGATTTGTTGAACTATATACTCCTAAAGTCAGTGTAAATACTGTTACAATCCCTAATAATTTAATCACCATTTTTTTCATTTTAAAGCCCCCTTATCAAAAAGTTTTTCTCTTGCTTTTTTACTAAGATAAAAATACTTACTTGCCTCTTCCCAAAGGTTTTCTTCATAAAATTTTATTGCTAATTTTTCCTTATACTCCTGAGTATAATCATATAACTCTTCTCTTTCAAAATACGTAATTCCTCTAAGAATAATGACTTCTAATTCTTCTGCTTTTACACCTTGATTTAATGCATTTAAAATTTCATAATGGTGTTGATATCCTTCAATTTTCGAATCTCTACAGATCTTCAATCCTTTTTCTATAAGCTTATTTGCAATCTCATGCTCTTTTAACTTGTAATGCTCTTTTGCTTTTACATAAAGAGATTTATAATGTTGGGGAGATTTTTCTACTACTTCAGTAAGATAACGAATTGCCAATGCAGATAAATTTTGCGTAGAATACATCCATCCTAAATTATGACGAACCATAATAATAAATTTTTCTTCACCAATCTTTTGAAATTGATCCATAGCAGCTGTGAAATGCTCTTCAGCTAATTCCCATTCCTTTAAGTTCATACAGGCTAAGCCTAAAACATTATCACAAAAAGCTACATTTAATTCATATCCATCATGATTTGAATACATATCCTTTGCTTTCGTTGCATGTTTAATAGATACCAAAGCTTGTTGTATATCATAATGAAATGTAGCTAACTTATAATAAAATTCAGCTTTTTCTAATTGATCAGGAACATACTTTAGAAAGCTTTCAGCTTTTTCGTAATGTTCCTTAGCGAGATGAAAATTTCCTAACTCACTAGAATGTATTGCTTTAAAAAAGTGATAATAATAAGTTAAAAAATGATCTGTTGGTTGATTAAAAGAATCTATCTTGTTAAAACTCTCTTGAGATAAGCCTAGATTATCTATTAAATAGTTATATCGAAATTCTAGCAAATAATAATAAAGTAATAGATTTTGGTCCTGCAAACCTTCTTCAGTCTCTTTTTTTAGTTTAGTAAGTTTAAAATCAATTTCTTGTTTTAGACGTTCTGCATTACTTATACGTCTTGATCTAATTTCTAGATACCATTCATTCAATAGCTGCGTCAATATTTCGTTTGTAGTAGATGTAATCATGAAACCCCTCCTAATCATCTGTTATGTACTCTTCCATAAATAATAACAGAAAATTCAAATACTAATTCCAATCATCCTAAAAATAAATATTTCTCCACAATTGACTGACAATTCTTTTATTAATTCATAAAGATTAAACATTTTAATGATTATCCACATAAAAAAGCAAGCAGTTCCAGCACTTCGCTAAAACTACTTGCTCTCCTACTTACTATCTCTATTTTTACTCTTTAATAAATTCCTTCGTACTTCTCACTGTATCAATTGGACGAACTAATTTTTCAATTTCTTCACGTTTTGGCTCTAGGAATGGAGGTAAAGATAATTTTTCGCCAAGCGTTTCGTATGACTCATCTCCCATAAATCCTGGGCCATCTGTTGCAAATTCAAATAAAATTTGTGGTGCAACTCTTGCATATAATGATTCAAAGAAATGACGGTCTACATAACCAGATGAAGGAAGTCCAACGCTACTGATTCTCTCAATCCATTCTTCTAATACAGCGCGATCTTCTACGCGGAATGCCGCATGGTGCACTGTACCAAAACCTTGTTGTGCTTCAGGAAGAACCGTATTATGTTCTACGATGACAGAGGCACCGTTTCCGCCTTTGTTCACTTCAAATAAATAGAATTCTCCTTCTTGCGCAACCTCTTTAAATAATAAAACTTTTTCTAACACTTCTTTGAAGAAACTAAAGTTTGCAATACGGATAAATACAGGTCCTAAACCAGTGATTGCATATTCTAATGGTACTGGCCCGTTTTGCCACGGTGTACCTGATTCGATTCCTTTATCAAGTTCATCTGAGATTAATTGATATTGTTGGTCATCAAAGTCTACGAAAGAAAGAGTTTTCTTACCAAATTGCTCTTTAATTCCTGTATGTTCTACTTCAAGACGGTCAAAACGTTTCACCCAATACTCTAATGCTGCATCAGTCGGAACACGGAATGAAGTTTTTGAAATTTCATTCGTACCGTGTACTCCTTTTGGAATACCTGGGAAGTCAAAGAATGTCATATCTGTTCCTGCACTACCTTTATCATCTGCAAAGAATAAATGATACGTTTGAATGTCATCTTGGTTTACTGTTTTCTTAACTAAACGCATTCCTAAAACGTGAGTGAAAAACTCATAGTTCTTTTCTGCACTACTTGTAATCGCTGTAACGTGGTGAATTCCTTTTAATTGGTTCATTTTATATTCCTCCAATGTTTTTTAATTTATATTTTCTCTCCTATTACTTCTCTTCAATAGGTGCTAAATTCGCTTCAATCTCTGCACGCTGATCTTCTAAGAACGGTGGTAAATCAAGTTTTTCTCCTAAATGTTCCACATCTCCATCAACTGTAAATCCTGGTCCATCTGTCGCAATTTCAAAAAGGATTCCGTTTGATTCACGGAAATATAAGCTTTTAAAGTAGAAACGGTCGATGATTCCTGAAGACTGGAAGCCTCTTTGTTTCACCTGTTCTTCCCAATAGGCAAGCTCTGCATCGTTTTTCACGCGAATTGCTAAATGGTGAATGCTCCCTCGGCCCGGCTTTTCAGTAGGTCCATCTAAATATTTCACAACGATTTCTCCAAAAGCCTCTCCTTTAATGGATTGAAAAATTGCTTCCTCTTCGCTACGGCTAACCTCTGTATAACCAAACATTTCTGTAAGTGTACTCGCCATTTTATCAAGTCTACGAACTGTCATTTCCACAGAACCCATTCCTTGAATTTGATGCTTTGCAGGAACTTCTGATTTCTCCCAAGTTTCCCAGTGCTCCACTTTTTCTCCGTTTGAAACGAGTAGTACTAAGCGAAGACCTTCAGTATCCTCAAATTGCAAAGCAGGACGATTTGCATATGTTGTTATTTCACTATGTTTCACATCAAATTTCTCAAATCGCGCTTTCCAGTAATGCAAACTTTCCTCTGAAGGAACAAGTAATCCAATTCGAGTAATCGCATTCGTACCGCGATATGTTCTTCCTACTAATGGAATTTCAAAAAATGATAATTCCGTACCTGGACTTCCTGTTTTATCTCCATAAAATAAGTGGTACATTGACGGATCATCTTGGTTTACTGTCATTTTCACACGACGTAAGCCAAGCACGTTTTTATAAAAGTGATTATTTTCATTTGCATTTTTCGTAACCTTTGAAATGTGATGATGCCCTTTAATTTTATACATTGGTTATTCCTCCGTTTCGTTTTACTAGTCAAGTGATAACTAAAAAAATAATATTTCCCACAACTAATATGGTTTTTAGCTTTTCAATTTATTCTTAATTATGTTTTTGTAAATTCATCTTAGTTTTTACTGTATAAGTTACTTTGTTTTTTAATCGAAAACAACTGAGTGTATGTTTTTCATATGACTCAATCGCTTTCGTTACTATCACTTTACACCTCAAGTGATTGAAAAGCAAGTAAAAAATCTCGAATTCAAGATTTTTTTGTTAAATAACATTTAGGGTGTAAAATCTGATTATTTACGTAATTGACATTCTATTAAAACGCTCATTTACAGAAGAACATTATTCAAGTGAAGCCCTCTATAATTCAATTACAACTCCTTGAAAGTTTATGATACTATCCTGATCACACTTTTTATATTTAATGTTTTAAGGAAAAAAGCTATACTATAAGCGAAACTAAAAATCAGAAAGGAAATACCATAAAATGGAAAATTATATGCTATTTATCCTTACAGCACTCCTTATTATAATGATGCCTGGTCCCGGTTTTGCTTTAGTTACAAAAAACACTATCTCTCATGGTAGAAATGGTGGTATAAAGACCGTCTTAGGAACGGTATCTGGAATGATGATTCATACAATAATGGCTACACTAGGACTCTCTGCTATCTTAATGAAATTTGCTATGCTATTTACATTAATAAAATATGCTGGGGCATTTTATTTAATTTATTTAGCTGTAAAGTCAATTAAAAGTGCCTTTTCTAAAAAAGAAGATATGTCAGGTTCAGTGGAAATAAACTCTAAGGATATTGGAACGGTTAAAAGTTTTAGACAAGGATTTACCACGGCAATCTTAAACCCAAAAACGGCTGTATTTTTCCTTAGTTTTCTACCCCAATTTATTGTGAGTAATCAAAGTCATTTCTTCCAATTTCTTTTGTTGGGATTCACATTTACGACTTTGACAGCAATATGGTATTTACTTTATATCTCTCTAATACGTCAATTAAGAACTTTTTTAAGAAAAGAAAAGGTGAACCGTACAATAGAGGGTATTACTGGCACAGTATTATTAGTATTTGGAGTTAGGCTATTTTTCCAAAAATAAATATGTAATAGAGAGAGTTTAAAACTTTCGGTTTTTCCAATAAATGAATCAATATAAAAAGTATGGCTTTCAAACAGTAAAAAAGTGAACAAACGGGTGTGTTTGTGGAATAAGCTTCAATAAAATAACCAAACTTTTTATAAAGAAGTGAATCGATTATATTAAAATTGATATAAAGGCGTTATCCTTTCCTATGATTTCTCAGAAAGAATAACGCCTTGCTCTTTTTAGAGGGTATTTTGTCTAGTTAGCTTGATAGCGATGTGGTTCTATCCCTTATAAAGTGAAACTTTAATCAGTGGGGGTTTTGTTCATCCCCCACTGATTATTAGTTGAACCAATCGGGCTTTTACGGACAGTTGATCCCCCACCTAACTTCTTTACTTCCGCTGAATTTTGAGGTCGGGGTCTTACTGCCCGTTAATGCGGGATAAATGTTACAAAAACATTTATAATAGCTCTAACTTGCACAATGCTTCCCGTTAATATAATACGCTGATTCTGTGAAAACCGTAAATACGACCTCTACTTCTGGAAGTCCAAAATCCATTACATATGTAGTAATGGCCTTGGCAAATCGATCACGAATTTCCTGTCCACGCTCGAACCATTTCACTTCAATAAGAGGAAACGCTTCTATTTCTTCTCCATTGAATACAAACGTAGAACTTGGTAGTTCCAACGTAAAATTATCCGTACCACACTCACAAATCTCTGCGAGCTCTTCTACTAATGGCTTGCTTATGTGTTTTAATTGTTCAGTAGTAATTCCACGAAACACAATATGCGGCATGTAAATCCCTCCTTTAGATAGTTTTATATTTGCCCACATCATAGCACAATTCTCCCACCTTTTAACAAAAATAGATGCTAAACAAGTTTCAACTCTTATTTTTAGGCCTATTATACAGGCTGAAGCGATTCTAAGTATCTGCCATATTAAAGTTGATATGCTCCCATTCTAGTGGTGAGATATATTTTAATCGTTCTTCGTTAACCCCATGCGTACTTCTTAACTATTTCATTTAATTTTTAATAAAGAAAACAGCCTCACTAAGCTTTTAAAACTTAATGAGGCCACTTTATTCACACTATTAATTATGGAACGTCGGTTTATAGAACGAACGATTTTAATCTAGTTCCAGATAATAAACGATAAAAAGATTAAAACGTTTAAACAGCAAGCTTTACGTTTCGTTCACATTTTTTCTTTATTGATAAAAACCGTTAGAAAAAGAAAAATTTGTGGGCGAAATGTGGGCAAAAATAATAAATACGACAAAAGAGCACAGCGTGTATATACAGTGCTACCAACACTGTATATACCGTCCACCTGATTAGGCCAGGTAAACACTTGCTATACTCTCATGACATATTGTACATCATGTAGGGTTTCTTAAGCAACGTTTGCCAAATTGGTGACGTTGCTTTTTTGTTCATCAAAGGAGCCGTTATAATGAAAAACCGTATTGATGTTATAGCAAGTGAAGAGTCATTTCGTAACTTATCACCATTTATAGAATTAGAAGAACTAAACAAAACTGTACGTGCATACAGAGACACTATCCGTATGTCTATTAAGCGTACAGATGTAAAATCTAAACTCATTACATTACTTGAAATTTTAAAGCGCTATAGCTGCAAATATGTAGGTGTTAGTTTCCTGTGCAAAAACAGAATAGCTGAAAAAATGGAAGTTTCATATAAAACTGTACAACGTTTAATGAAGAAACTTGTGGATCTAGAGATGATTAAACAGGTGGCAATGAAACGTAAAAAAGATATGCTTCAAACTTCTAACGCTATTATTATTCAACCTATTGTGGAAGAAGTGGCCAACAAGACACAAGGTGAACGTCCTACAAAGTGTCCTGCCATTAAAACAAAACCTGTTTCCTTAAAACAAAATATAAAAAATATAAACAAACGTAATAGTAATGAGAATAGCAATATTTCAGAAGAAAACATTAAAGACGCTAATTTCGTAGCACATTGGGTGCCAGAACGTTTTATTTCTTTAGTCAACTCTTTTTACAGTGAATCTAAAACAATTCAAGAACTGTGGAAGGTCGTAAGACAGTGTAATAAAGTTACAAACTTCTCTACAGGTGATAAAGCATTTACTAAAGACCAGGAACTTACTATTGGCTTAAAAGCTATTAAAGAGTTTGTTATGAAAATTAAATCTGGAGTAAAAATGAAGAAGGGTAAATTCGCTTATTTCAATGGAATTGTAAATAACTTAATGGATAAGTTTTATTTTGATCATACTTTCATGACAATTTAACATTAAATCTAACTCCGTATAACCAGATATTGTAACCTTCTAATGCGAACAAGCATACATTGCACTATCTACAAAAAAGGAAGTGATTACAATTAAAAAACTTATTGCCATAACACTATCACTGGGGTTATCAATTTTTTCATTTGGCTCTTCTCTACATGTTCAAGCTGCTACTAAGTCATCTGTCAAAGATTCCATCATGCATTCACTTGAGCGAAATACTAATTTTAAACAAAACGAAGTTCTTGTAAAGTTCAAAGATTTTAATAACCTCGAAAACTTAAAACAACTACAAAATCATTTTTCATTTGAGGTGCAAAATACTTTTCCGCTAACTCAAATACAATTAATCAAATTTCATACAGACATTAACATGAAAGAACTTATACAAACACTAAATAAATCACCTAATATTGAATATGCTGAACCTAATTATATCGTATCTCCTGCAGCCAGTTCTAATGATGGTTATTATAACTCTTTGTGGGGATTAAAAAATATTGGTCAAAATATCCAAGGTAGTGTGGGGTCACCTAATATCGACATTAATGTAGAAGAGGCTTGGACTAAAACAGAAGGATCCTCAAATATAACTATCGGTATTATCGACACAGGGATTGATATTAATCACCCTGATTTAAAAAATAACATTTGGAAAAATCCAGATGAGATACCTGGTGATGGCATTGATAATGACAATAATGGTTATATTGATGATATCTACGGCTGGGATTTTGTAAATAACAATAATAGTGTATATGACGGAACAGGAGATTCCCATGGTACACATGTCGCTGGGACAATCGCAGCTGTAAAAAATAATACCATTGGTGTTGCGGGTGTCGCACCACAAGTCAAAGTAATGTCACTGAAATTTTTAGGTACCAATGGTGGGACTATTTCAAATGCTATTAAAGCCATTGAATATGCTAAAAATAAGGGTGTTAAAATCACCAATAACTCCTGGGGAGGTGGCGGATTTAGTCAAACCCTCTACGATGCCATTCAACAATCCAACTCACTCTTCATTGCAGCTTCAGGAAATAATGGAACCAACGCAGATCAAACACCTATGTACCCTGCCGCATACAGCCTTTCCAACATTCTCTCTGTCGCTTCCATTACCAACAAAGGCTCTTTATCTTCTTTTTCAAATTACGGAAAAACTTCCGTAGATGTGGCAGCACCAGGCACTGATATCTTAAGCACACTTCCAAATAACTCCTATGGATTTTATTCTGGAACTTCCATGGCAACTCCTCATGTGTCTGGTGTAGCAGCATTGATTCAATCTGCCTACCCTTCCTATAGCCCTACCGAAATTAAAAACAAAATAATGAATAATACCTCGCCTCTTTCAACATTAACGAATAAAGTCTTAACAGGCGGTTTAATTAATGCTGGAAAAGCTCTTCAAACATACCAACCTATCTCTTATGAATCCGAGCCTAATAATGATATTGCCAGTGCAAACTCTCTACCTTTCAATAGGCCTCTTAATGGTTCTTTAAATCAAAATGATGCACAGGACATATTTAAAATAGATGTTCCTTCAAAAATGGATCTTTCAATTTCTGTACAAAACAAAAACAACATTGGATTAAGTTGGATTCTTGTTCATGCTTCTTCTCCCTCCGTATATGTATCCTATCCATCTACTAGTAATAACAATATCCTTGCAAGTACCTACACCGCTGAAAAAGGAACGTATTATCTCATTATTTATAATTATGATTCTCGACCTGGACAATATGAAACTCTAATCAAATAAACTTTTCTAAATTATGACAAAAACATCAAAAAATATAGATGAAACTGACTTCTGGATGTAATCAGAGAAACGCTTACAATTTCCTCCTTAAATTGGTATATTTACTTAATTTACAGGGCGATTGTATAAAGGTTGTTGAATCTATATGTTAGAGACTTCCATTTATTGAACAAAATGATTAATCCTATATTAAAGACATTATCTAAAATATCTTAAAAAATACCATGTTGGAAATGTATACCCTACCAGAAGAGGTTTTTACAAAAAATTATTTTTACCTTTAAAAAAATACAAAATGCCCATTTTGCATTTTAATACGCATGGTATAATTGCTTAGAAGATGTTGTTTATCCTATATGTGTACGCAATATGTATTAGATGACAACAAAACTTCCTACCAGCTCTAGCTAAGGAACACACACTCGAAAGGGTGTTGTTCCAAATTGGACCTTTAGCTCAGTTGGTTAGAGTAGGCGGCTCATAACCGTCCGGTCGTAGGTTCAAGTCCTACAAGGTCCATCTAATAAAAAGCACCTATCACATTCAAATCTGTACTAGGTGCTTTTTCTATCCCTACTTGCCAAAAAGCCTCCAGAATTGAGGCACAAAAAAACATCCCAGTTCACCCACCTTAGATTGCTTTCTGGCATATTACACCGTTTCACTACATAGACTCATACTACATGAGGAAACATCAACATTTCTTCATCCCGAAGAGCATCCTCCACTCAATCCGAGATGCTCTTTTCTGTATATTCCTCTATACCTCCATGCTATTCAGACATTCATCTTTTTTAATGCTTATTTTCCTCACTAATTTTTGTTATTTTTCCTACCGCTTCGCTATTTGAACGGAAATACTATATACTTCTTTTCTGAAAATCGATATACTCCAATGTATAAGCATCTATATCGGAGGGACTAGGTTGTTATATAAATTATGCTTGATCACATTACTATTCATACTAGGAATCACTTTGATTGTCGTTAGCTACTTTATACGCTCTTCCTTACTATTCGGGCTAGGTCTAGGAATTATCTTTAGTGTGCTCATCATGTGGTTGCCTGATATCCTTCTGTGGATGATTAAAGGAGGGTTCCCTCAAGAAGACATTCTTTTAGAAAAAAGCAAGGTGTATACTATCCTTGCTTTTTCTTTTCCTACTGTCCCACGTACACAAACGCTTCATTTGAATGTTTTTCCTTTATGGTTATTTAAACCGAAATATAAGCATAAATTTACGCTAATTTTTATTTTTAATAAATTATCACACCAAAGATTTGGTCACATATACTAAGAGTGATTCAGCATCGCTTCACATAGATGGTTCTATCACACAACAGTGTACTCCTGTCAAGAATCCGCTGTTTTTTTATTTTTCATGTTCATATTACTTCCACGTGTTACATATAATACCATGGCAAATCAATTTAGATATATATTTCTTTGTAATGTAAAAAAGAGCATTCCTCACACTCGCCAGGGGAATGTTCTTTTTAGTTTACTTCACATACACATAAACTTCACTTGTTACTTCTTATTTTGCATATAATCCAACATGATAACAAATAAGAATTATAAGGAATATTGAACTTGTAATGAGTGTTTTTTTTAAGAATTTTTCTCTGTTAAATATTGCGAATATCGCAGTACAACATAATGTTACACCCATAATTCCTAATAAAATATGTGAATTAAATTTGAGGTCAACTCCTGATACATATAATTGAAAAGAACATATTGCTATAAGCAAACAAATTAATGCCATTATACCAAATATTTTATTCATATACTCACCCCTGAAAAATTAATTACTATAAAAATAGCTGAGCTTTAAGAATCACTGATATAGGTTGATTGATATCCCAACATGCATTCAAATATACAGTCTATCACATTCTTGCAAATAAAATATACCATAAAAAGTCTTTTACTAAATGACTTTTTATGAGGTTTTCTTCTAAAATTTCTATGATAAAATCTCAATTGTCAGTTACCTATATATGGAAACGCAAAAAAATAACAATTAAATAAGAGGGGAATTTTAAATGAATACAACAAACCGAAAAATAGCTAGTTCAGCTATGGCTTTAGGCTTATTAACAACTTCACTTCCAACATTATCATTGGCAGAAGAAAAGCATTCTATATCTTCTAACAAGCCTACCCAACTCATTCAAACTCAGCAACCTAACTTAAAAGTTTTAAAGGATGACACGAATGAAAAAATAGTAGAAGCAAGTGATAATCGTATAGTTTCTACTTCTACATATGATAAAAAAAATAAAACATTAAATATCGTAACTAAAAATTTAGCTGATAATACTATATCTACTAAAACTGTTAATTTACAACATGCTAATTCCCTTTTAAATATTAGAAAAAAACGTGAAAGTTGGGACATTGAAGTTTTAGATCACGCTTCTTCTTTAGATGGTAAGTTTGAATATACTTATTACAATAAAAACGTATGGTTACTTCGAGTTCCTGGAGAAAATGCTAAAAATCCTGTTGAAAATAGTGATAATAAAGCTGATTTAAATGGTTTTAGAAATTCAGTAAATAATTTGATGACTCATGAAATTGCTTTTCTTTCTAAAGTTTCAGGAGATGTAGCTATAGCTTGTATAGCTTTATTATCGACTCCAACTCCTTGGACAGTAGTTTCTGGAGCAGCAGCTACTATAGGACTTGCAGCATGGGCAGTTCCAGATTTATATAAAGTATTTCAAGAAGCTGATAATTGTAGATACCACTTTAATAGAATATAAAGCAGCTTATTTGTTTAATTACAAGGAAAAAAAGTAAACATAGTTCGAAAAGAAGGTCCTCCCTATCCATGAGTAGACCTTCTTTCCATTTAATTAGCATATACATGGGCTTCACATTTGCTGTTACATAATATGTTTTACCTTTCCAATTTCACATATCCACCTGAAACCCACTGATTGGTACCAACGTTATACCATCCATCTTGATATCCCCACGACTGATACTGTTCTCCTTGGTACACATTTTTTACAATGCCATAATTAGTTCCTGGACCTTTACGAACACGTAATACATCTGCTGTAACAGTAACTATTCCTACACCATTATTGACTGATTGCGAACTTATTGATGTGCTCTCTCCAGTATAACGAATGTAAGATGCATCATTATAAATCCACTGATCCCCACCAAGATTTAACCATCCATTTGATTGTCCCCATACTTCGTAGGACTCACCTTTACCTAATTGACGAATAATCCCGTATCCAGTGCCTGGGCCTTTACGAAGGTTAATGCCATTGCCCTCAATATACGCAATACCTGTCCCGTTAGTTGATGACGTTGAAATAAGCGTAGGATTTTCTTTGCCTTCTCCATTGTATGCATTTTGGACTCTTTCAATAAAGTTATTCCAACGTCCTTCTGCCAACATACGATGAGGACAGTACTTCCCACTCCACGATTGATGTGTACGGACTTTATTAATTGGAACATTGTACTGTTTCATTAGTTGAGCTACAACGATAGCTGCATTGTGTTCCGCTTTATAATATCTATCTCCACCGCTTAAAGAGTAGCAAATTTCAACCCCAATAGATTTACGATTACCATTCCCGTTACCGTCGCCAGTATGCCAGGCGTTACGCTCTAAAGGAATTCCTTGTACAGCCTCCTTATCATCTACCGCGATATGAAACGATACTTGATTATCATTGCGAATCATATAAGAGACTTCATTTTCTGCTGTAGCGTCGTTGTACGTATTGTGGACTGTAATGAATTCTGGATTCATTGTATACGGACACTTTGTACCATATTTACTTGAGTCAACTAATTTTTTTCTAATTTCCATTATTGGACATCTCCCTTTTTCTCTTCTTGTTTTTGTTTTCCCCCCAAAACTTCAACTGCATTTGTTAATGCTGAAGGTAAGGGGATTCCCATACGACCAGCGTTTTCTAAAAGTGAAAGTAACTCATTACCCATGAAGAAGAAAATAGTCGCTTCACGAATTGCACTGTTACTTCCCAGTGCTGAATCTAGTTGAGCGGCCGCTCCGACCAAAAGAAAAAGCACCACCTTTTTGGCGATGCCTTTGAAACCAACTTTACTTTTTAATTCTCCGTTATATCCTGCTGCAATCATGCCAGTTAAATAATCAATAACTGCCATCGTCAATAAGATTTTCAATGTTGCATCCCATCCTCCCAAAAAATACCCACAGAAGCCACCAAAAGTGGCAATAAAAGTTTTTAATAATACATCAATACGACCCATCTTTTCCTCTCCTTTTTTAGATAATAAAAATAGACCAACTTATGGCTGCTCTGGTTTCTCGTCTATTAATTTTCGAACTAAATCTTTTAATGTGGATACTTCATTTATAAGCATTGAAACTTGCTCTTTTAATTGTTTATTTTCTTCCTTTACTTCTTTCAATTCAATATGCATCTTTTGAGTGGCTGCGATATGAATTGCCAAAGTTCCATATATATTAACAGCCTTACCATCTTCTGATTTGAATATTTCATCGGTCTCTTCTGCTATAAAACCATAATTCGCTACAATATCTTTTGTTGTGAACGGCTCTTCTCCTTCTTCTTTTCCTTCTCTCATCTTATACAACTTTTCTACTTCCGTTTTTAAGTTGTAACTCCTTGGTTGCAAAGCCATAATTTTTTCTACAGGATCAAACGGCAAATCCCTAATATTAGCTTTAATATTCTTAGTTGATTTATTGTAAAAGTTCCCATTAACAGTTAGACTTCGGCATTCCAAATCCCTAAATTCAGTACCGTTATAATTCTTAACTTGAAGAGAATTTTGATATCCCGAAACATGAGATGCTCTCACTCGTATATATGCTAGTCTTATATCAGCATTAGCATTATCATCATCAATTAAGACACTATTCTGATCAGATGGTTTATTTCTATTTCTAAAATAAAACTTACCTGCATTATTATCGTAAAAATGTTCCTCATTAGAAGCTAGCCAAATTTGAGAATGAGCCATAACATTAAAACTTTTTGTTGCTTCCATGTTAATATTAGTAC
>NZ_JBMDKC010000349.1:0-411 GCF_057809515.1 Bacillus sp. FG16 | reverse complement strand
AATTAGCACCTTACTACAGAAATGAACCTATTGTACAATACGTTTGTAAGTCAATTTATATCATGGGAGTGATGAATTTGAAACGTATGATGGGTGTAATATCTACAGTTGTATTAATGGGAACAATGGTATTTGGTGGATCAAATGGGGTGGCACATGCAGATACTACTTCAAAACCATATCAGGTTGTAACACCAGGCGAACATAACGAGAAGCCTGTGACAATTGGTTTTGATACGCAAAAAGAGTTTGAATCTTATGTAAAGAAACATCCAGTGATACCAAATTTATCAAAAACATTTCAGTCATCAAGGATTTATTCTACTTTTTATCATGATATTCATTTAAAAGGAGCACAGTTTCCGATAGATGCAAGCCGTAATCCTGTTATTATTACTAATTTTAATAGTA
>NZ_JBMDKC010000348.1:0-413 GCF_057809515.1 Bacillus sp. FG16 | reverse complement strand
GAATGGATCGATAAAGAAGTAGAGGGCAATCGGAAGCTTGCTCTTATAAAAGGGAATATTGTTAATTTTTATGAGGAAAAGAAAATTATCGTATTACATGTAAAAGATATTGATATTAAATATCGAAAGTATGAATATAAACCAGACAAGCAATCTCCACAGCAAGAAATACTACAAGAATCTTCTTTTACAGAAGTTAAACAAGAAATAAAAAAAGAACCCATCCAAGAGATTAATCCAGAAAATAAATCTTTAGAAGTGGAACCGCAATTTATTGAATCAAAGCAACAATTAGATGTATACACAGAAGAATTTCTCCTTCAATTTATCAGCTCACAACAATTGCAGAAGATGAAACAAACAAATGTACCACCATTACCATTAAAACGGTGGTTTGCAGAAGGAAATACAGG
>NZ_JBMDKC010000347.1:0-418 GCF_057809515.1 Bacillus sp. FG16 | reverse complement strand
CGCAGCAGTTAGAAGAACAGCTGACTTCAGCAAAAGAAACGGCCATTCAGGAATACCTGCAAAGTAAGAAAGCGCCGAAGGTGGAAGGTAGCGGGGCAACAGGGGTTGTATCTGATGAACCCACGACGGACTTTCAAGTGGCTCGCGAAAGAGCCTTGCAGCGATTACGATCAGCAAACCAACACATATAAGGAGGTATCCGAATCATGGGTGCGACATTAATGACATTAGCGGATGTATTAAAAATTGATTATTTACCAGGTATTAAAGAACAGATTAACAATGCGAATTATATTGTTTCGCAGTTAGAAAAGAAAGTAGAAAAGATTGATGGTGATGGTTCGAATTTTCTGATTCCACATCACTTCGGACGTAATACAGGTGTGGGAGCTGTTGCGGAAAATGGGACGTTACCAAC
>NZ_JBMDKC010000346.1:0-420 GCF_057809515.1 Bacillus sp. FG16 | reverse complement strand
TGGCGGAATTTATGCGTCGTTACTTACTCAATCCAACCATGGCAGGACAAGAAGCACCTGAGTTTATGAAGCACTTTCAAAGTATCATTCCAAAGGATGTACAAAAGGGGTTACAAAAAGTTCAAGAAGACGCACAAATATGGGCGAATCAAGGAGATGAAGCGCGTTTCCGTGGGAAAATCAATGTAAACGAGAAACCTACCGGTTTGGAACGTGTGAAACAAGTACTGCAAAAGCTCCCAAGTTCGAAAGAAGAGCTATATACGGAAGGAATGGATAGACTTTATCCGATTTCTAAAGCAGAGAAAGAAATACTTGGTGGAGAATTGGCGGATGCGTCTGTTTCTCCTTATAAGAAAGCAAGACTTGCGGCAGGAACACCGAAAAAGGCGCAAATGAAGGTGGAAGAGTTCCGTACGA
>NZ_JBMDKC010000345.1:0-420 GCF_057809515.1 Bacillus sp. FG16 | reverse complement strand
GTATCCGCAAGGAATTCGGCAATATAGAAGAACTTGCGAATGACATCAAAGAAAACGGACTCATTAATCCACCTGTAGTTACACCTGAACATGAATTAATTGCAGGTGAGCGGAGATTACGAGCTTGTAAGCATCTAAACTATCAACAGATTGAAGTACGTGTCATGTCTGTTCGGGACTATGAACATAAATTAAAAATTGAAATCGGTGAGAATGAACATCGTAAGGAATTTACTTTCTCTGAAAGAATGGCTTGGGCGAGGGAATTGGAGAGAGTGGAGTCAGCTAAGGCGAGAGAAAGGCAGGGGGCAAGAACTGACATCCAGGAAAATTTTCCTGAATGTAAAGTACAAACCCGCGACATCGTAGCCGAAAAAATAGGCATAGGTAGCGGAAAACAATATGAAAAAGCAAAATTCA
>NZ_JBMDKC010000344.1:0-423 GCF_057809515.1 Bacillus sp. FG16 | reverse complement strand
ATCTGGACGATGTCCAGCGATACTGACAGTCGAAATATAATGAAAACGTGCACCAACCTTTTTGCTCATTTGTAATAAATAGCGAGTGGATTCTACATTCACCTTTTGAAAATGGTCTCTATCTCCATAATGCCGAACATCTCCCCCACAATGAATAATAGTATCAATATGATGAAGTAATGTCTGTTGCATTTCTGTTGTTAGCCCCACATGTTTTTCACTTAAATCGCCTTCTATCACCTGCACACGATGTTTCATTTGTTCTAGCGTCGTTTCATCAAAATAAAATTTCATTTTCTCCATAACTCTCTGTTCAACGGATTCACCATGTTGTGAACGAGCCAAACAATAAATTCGTATGTTGGGCAAAATTAATAATTGTTCTAAAATATGAGCACCTAAAAAACCTGTCACGCCTGTTAA
>NZ_JBMDKC010000343.1:0-425 GCF_057809515.1 Bacillus sp. FG16 | reverse complement strand
ACGGCAAAATAGTTTAGCGGTAGCATTACGAGAAATTGGACGTATAGAAAGAACATTATATACATTAGAATGGCTACAAGATCCTGCACTGAGAAGGCGAGTTCAAGTGGGACTCAATAAAGGAGAAGCGAAACATTCACTTGCGCGAGCCGTGTGTTTTCATCGATTAGGAGAAATACGTGATCGTTCTTATGAAGATCAGTTGCACCGAGTAAATGGCCTGCAGTTGTTAATTTCTGTGATTGTTATTTGGAATACAGTGTATATTGAAAAAGCGATTGAATTATTACGATCTCAAGGAATGGAAATTCCAGAAGAATATGTGCAACACATTTCTCCATTAGGTTGGGAACATATTGCATTAACGGGCGATTATATCTGGAATGTACAGCAAAAGACATCGATTCATCATTTAAGACCTTTGC
>NZ_JBMDKC010000342.1:0-425 GCF_057809515.1 Bacillus sp. FG16 | reverse complement strand
ACTTCATTCGTTCCATGTGTGTCTGTAGAATGAATGCTAGGTTTGATGTTGGTTGTATTATTATATAAGATATCGAATACGTAATGACTTTCATGTTCATTCGCACCAATAATTCTTGCCTGAATTGGGATATGGTTAGCCACCATCGTATAGGAAGTAATACCCTTATTCATCCCAAAATATTTAGAAGAATGACGAGATTGTAGCGTATGAATCTGTGTTTCATATTTTTGGCCGTCACTACTCGAATGAATAAAATCATCTATATCATAGCATTGAACAATTGGAAGTTTACTTGTTGCATTGCTAATGCAGTCATTCGCGTCTTTTAATGTTTCCAATCGAATGAAATTGGCTGATGTTGTTGCTAATTTTGAATATTCTATATCAGAAACCTGTCCCATTCTATACAATCCCATGTTTGT
>NZ_JBMDKC010000341.1:0-432 GCF_057809515.1 Bacillus sp. FG16 | reverse complement strand
ATTCAGGAGAAGCAATTTCTTGCATTGCATTTGGCTTACCATACTCAGATAATGGAGCGAAAGGTGTAGATGCTGCACGTTTTTCTAGTGTGCGGGCTCCCTTGTTTGTTGATACAGGTTGTACATTTACATATTGTTCTAGGCTATCAACCGTTTGTTTTAATTGATTAATAGTTGTCGTAATATCTTCTGGAACAATATAGCCACCATCTTTACCTGAATTCTCAGATAAGGCCGCTTTGTATTCCTGCATAACGCTTGCTTCTTCATGACTTAAATTTTGACCACGGATAGCTTTCATAAATACTTCTTTGTACGATGGATCTTCATTTTTAACTAATGATGGAGGCAAAACTCCTGCTTGTGAATTTACAGGGTCAGAAACTTGAATTTGCATCATTGCTAGATAGTTATCCAATTCATTTTTCGCGT
>NZ_JBMDKC010000340.1:0-432 GCF_057809515.1 Bacillus sp. FG16 | reverse complement strand
CAGGACAATCGCATGAAAAAATATTGAGCCGATGTTATATACGCGCTATTCTTAAGGAAAAGTGCAAGGATAGATGGAAACATGAAAAATTTTATGAAGACAATTCAAATTGAAGATCCGAGACAACAACATAAAGTAAAACATACGTTACAGGATGTAATTGGGCTTGTCCTGATTGCCACCCTTGCGGGTGCAGACACACTGGTCGATATCGAATTTTTTGGTGAATGCCATGCAGAGACATTAGCCAAATATCTTTCTTTTCCAAATGGTATGCCTTCTCATGATACGATTGGCCGTGTCTTACAATTAGTCGATCCAACATATCTTTATGAGCTGCAAACAAATTGGAATCAGTTTTTTATACAAACCAATGATTCCACTATAAATAAAATTATCAATATTGATGGGAAAACAATGCGCGGTAATGCG
>NZ_JBMDKC010000034.1:0-50401 GCF_057809515.1 Bacillus sp. FG16 | reverse complement strand
CGCTCCCGTTGGACCCGTTGCTCCTGTTATTCCTGTCGCTCCCGTTGGACCTGTTGCTCCTGTTGCCCCCGTCGGACCGGTTGGACCAACCTTAGGAACTGTCCCATCGCAACTAAAACAGCACGAATCAACATGTACACCATTTTGATTATTACACCCACAATATCCATTTACGTTATTGCTCCATGAAGACATGTTGATCACTTCCTTTACATGCAATCTTTTAAGTACAATCACCGAGTTAGAAAACATCTATCTAAATAACAAAGAAATACTTTACCTATTAGGGATAAACACAGATTTATTCCATACATTCTAGTAATTATTACATGCGATTCTCACTCTTTTTGCTTGTACTTTCGCCCCATCTCCACAGATTATTAACCATACACATTACACTTTCGTACACAGCCAAGTTCCCATTTAAACTTTCCACATTCGCCACTCTTTTTAGTAAAGAAGCTTATTCTTCATAAATAGCGACTATAACATATAAAAATCCGTATAATTTATTGTTTTCAGTCAAAATTTTTAAAAAATATTGACACTTAAATTATCCTCATAGTATGATTTGGTTGTTGTAATTGATAACCATTTTCACTTACGGTGCCAGTTACAAAAAACACTTAATTTGGGGGCAGAAGATGAAGAGAATTATCAGTATTTTCATAGTAATTCTTCTATTCGCTGTTGGATGTGGACAGCAAAAAGAGGAGAAAAAAGAAACAAAAGCGGACAATAAAAGTCAAGCTATAACGATTAAACACGCTGAAGGGGAAACGAAGTTAGATAAACCAGCGAAAAAAGTAGTTGTACTTGAGTGGGTATATTCAGAAGACTTATTAGCACTTGGTGTTCAGCCAGTAGGGATGGCAGACATTAAGAATTATAATAAATGGGTAAATACAAAAACAAAACCGAGTAAAGATGTTGTAGATGTAGGGACACGTCAACAACCAAACTTAGAAGAAATTAGCCGTTTAAAACCAGACTTAATTATCACAGCTTCATTCCGTGGTAAAGCAATTAAAAATGAATTAGAGCAAATTGCACCAACAGTTATGTTTGATCCATCAACAAGCAATAACGATCACTTCGCTGAAATGACAGAAACATTTAAACAAATTGCAAAAGCAGTTGGAAAAGAAGAAGAAGGTAAAAAAGTATTAGCTGATATGGATAAAGCATTCGCTAATGCAAAAGCAAAAATTGAAAAAGCAGACTTAAAAGATAAAAACATCGCAATGGCACAAGCATTTACTGCTAAAAACGTACCAACATTCCGTATCTTAACTGACAATTCTTTAGCTTTACAAGTTACAAAAAAATTAGGTTTAACAAATACTTTCGAAGCAGGAAAATCTGAGCCAGATGGTTTCAAACAAACAACTGTAGAATCATTACAAAGTGTACAAGATTCAAACTTCATTTACATTGTAGCGGATGAAGATAACATTTTTGACACGCAACTAAAGGGCAACCCTGCTTGGGAAGAATTAAAGTTCAAAAAAGAAAACAAAATGTATAAATTAAAAGGCGACACTTGGATTTTCGGTGGTCCTGAGTCTGCAACATCTTTAGCAACACAAGTAGCAGATGTAATGACAGTGAAGAAGTGATTACGCGATGAATAGCCTACAACATACACTTCGAGCAAGTCTTATATTCGGAGGAGGAGCAGCTCTCTTGCTCCTCCTTTTCTTTATTCATATCGGACAAGGTCAAGCAAACATTTCCTATAGTATGATTATTGATGCTCTTATCTCACCGAACCAATCGCTAGAACATCAAACTTTAATCATGCTTCGATTACCTAGAGCCGTAATTGCCATTTTAGCTGGAGGTGCCCTTGCTGCATCTGGGGTTATTTTACAAACATTAACGAAAAATCCACTTGCTGAATCCAGTACAATGGGTATTCACTCTGGCGCATATTTCTTTCTAGTAACGGCTACAATTTTCTTACCGAAAGGTTTACAAATTAATTCTCTTCTGTTCACATTTATCGGCGGTGCTATTACTGCTTTATTTGTATACCGTATTTCTGGTGGAAAAAAGGGAACCCCACTCAGAATGGCATTAGCTGGTATGGTCGTTACATTAATGCTCTCTGCCTTTACCGGAACGATGCAGCTTTTCTATGAAAATGAAACAGCTGGTTTATTTTTATGGGGAGCTGGATCTCTTATTCAAAATAACTGGGATGGCGTTCAATTTGCTTTTCCATTTATCATTATTTCTTTCCTAGTTTTACTATTTATATCTCGTAAACTCAACATTCTCTTACTTGGTGATGATGTTGCTGTTTCTCTTGGTGAAAAAACAGCAGTAACACGTCTTATCGCCTTCATTGCTGCAATCTTTTTAACAGCAGTAATTGTTACTGTTGTTGGACCAATTGGATTTGTCGGCTTAGTTGCACCTCATTTAATGCGCCTTATCGGATACCGTCAACACTTTACTCTTCTTCTCTCTTCTTTCTTATGGGGGGCAGTATTATTGCTTGGAGCAGATGTTGTCGGTAGATTAATAGATCCAACTGGTGCAGAACTTCCTGTTGGGGCAGTCACAGCAATGATTGGATCTCCTTGGCTTATTTACTTAGTCTATCGAATGATGAAGTCGAAACAATATATGAATGATAACGGTGCGAATGCAGCTGGAGCTAGTTCCCGCTATTACTCTTATAAAAAGGTAATCATTATATCTATCACACTTTGTATTGTGACGATCGCTCTTGGTGTTACAATCGGTAGTAACGCTTATATCGAAAGCATTACTAATGTTATATCAGGTCAATTAACACAATTTGACAAAAATATGATGATGAATCTTCGTTTACCAAGAATGCTCGTTGCCGCTATTGCTGGTGCATGCCTTGCAATAAGTGGGCTTGTTTTCCAAGGTATATTACGAAACCCACTTGCCGATCCTTCTATTATTGGTATTTCATCGGGAGCTGGTGTCGGTGCTTTAACTATTATGTATGTCTTTCCTGCACTTCCTGGTTTCTTCCTACCAATTGGTGCATTTATTGGCGGACTACTTGCAGTTGGAATTGTCCTCTTCTTCTCTTGGAAATCAGGATTTAGTCCAACAGCTCTCGCTTTAATAGGGATTGGTATTTCTGCGCTTGGCTCAGCAATTATTCAAATCTTTATCGTTAGAGCCAATTTGAATGTTGCCGCTGCTTTAACATGGTTATCTGGTAGTACGTATGCAAGAGGGTGGAATCACTTAGAAAATATCATTCTATATCCATCTCTAATTCTTGTATTCATTATCTTTTTCTTAATAAAACAACTTGACGTTCTCGTACTGGGAGACGATTTAGCAACTGGACTTGGGCAACCAGTAAATAAAACACGTCTTGCTCTGATTGTGCTAGCGACACTACTTGCATCAGTAAATATCGCTGCTGTCGGTACAATTGCCTTTTTAGGCCTTGTCGCACCTCACTTAGCAAGAATTGTTGTTGGTATGAATCATCAAAGACTATTCGTTTGTTCAGCACTATTTGGAGCAATCCTTCTTTCTGTTGCTGACTTACTTGGACGTACAATCGCATATCCGAAAGAAATTCCTTCTGGTCTTGTCGTTGCTGTACTTGGAGCACCTTATTTCTTATGGTTGATGAGGAAGAGTGGGAAGAAAGTTAATTAAAAAGGAGGCTTCGTTTTAGAAGCCTCCTTTTTATATACTAAATAAAGTGAAACTTTAATCAGTTGGGTTTTCTTCATCCCCACTGATTATTAACCCACACCAATCGGGCTTTTATGAGCAGTGGATCTCCCACCTAACTTCTTTGCTCCAGCCGAATCTTGAGGTGGGAATTTTACTGCAGGTGAATAGCGGGATAAATTACTCTGATCTCACTAATTTCACAGATTTAGTCCCTCCCATAAACTCATGATGTACAGTTAATGTGTTCTCCTCAAGTTTCAAATCAACCTTCTGTTTTCTTTCTCCCATTAAAAATACAAGCTCTATGGAAATAATCCCTTGGTCCACACTTAATATTCGAAAGTCTCCTATAGTAGTCCCTTTCCCAAAAATATTATGTTCCATAAATTCTCCGCCTGTTTTCTCACTATTAATAGATTCTATTTCCAACCCAACTGGCCTGTCTGTACTTTCTGATGACATCCAAGACCCCTTTAACTTTCCAATATCAGCCTCTTTTTTCTTTTCATTTTTTAACTCTTCCTCTTTTTTCTTGACTTCTGCTTGTTGAGTTAGTAAGCCATCGATTTGCTTATTCAGCTCTTGGGCCCGTTGATTTTCCGAAATAAATTGTTGATTTTGACCAGTATCGTTAAAAATTTTATTTACTATCCCTTTAGCCTCTTCATACTTTTTATCATTCTTTAACTTCTCTGCCTTTTCCAATTGACCTATATATTGACCTTTTAACTCTTTATGCTCTATAAGCAAATCTTTTTGTTCTTTCGCTTGATTTTGAAGGATTGCGGAACCATCTTTCATCTTTTCTACTTCTTGGAACAAACCTATTGCTTGTTCTATATTTCCACTCGATCTCTCTTTTATCGAACTTATCATCTTAGTAGTTTGGCCTTTTAATACCTTTGCTTCTTTATCATCCTTTTTCTCTTCTAATGCTAGCTCAAATGATGCTACTGCCGTGTCATATTCTTTACTCGCTAACGCCAATTTCCCTTGATCCATTGCTTTTTTATAGGTTTCATTGCTACATCCTACCATTAAAAATAAAATTATGATTCCTAAAATCAATCTTTTCATCATATCCCCCTAAATTAATATAATTCTATATACACTCAATAGTATCATAAAATTTATATATAAAATTTTAAATACCATCATTAAAACATAAAGGGAACTTGTCATTTCTTCTCGAACTTAATCTATGAACATAAGTAGAGGGGGATAACAATAATGTACCAAACAATTGCAGGCTTTTTACAATCATGGACATACGAAGCAGAGTCTACTCAGAAAATGCTTGATTCATTAACCGATGCATCTTTATCACAAGAAATTGCACCTGAACATTGGACTTTAGGAAGAGTTGCTTGGCACATCGTGACGGCAATTCCTGTTATACTATCTGGCACAGGGCTAAAGTTTGAAGGAGAATCGAAAGATTATCCTGTTCCAACTTCTGCAAAAACAATTGCAGATGAATACCGTAAAGTAAACGCGGCTTTTGTTGAAACACTTCAAAGTAAATGGACTGATAAAGACTTAGCTACTATTAATGACTTCTTTGGTCGCCCTATGCCGAATTCTATATTTTTAATGACACTCATTAATCATCAAAATCACCACCGCGGACAAATGACAGTTTTAATGCGACAAGCTGGCTTAACAGTTCCTGGCGTATATGGCCCCGCAAAAGAAGAATGGGCTGCGGCTGGAATGGAAGCTCCTAAAATGTAACGACAAAAAAGACAAGATGTTTACATATCTTGTCTTTTTCTGTAACTTGTTTCATGTGAAACTTTATAATGCATCTTCCCTCTCAATATTTTTAATTCCATAATAAGCAATCGCCACACCAATCACTGCAAATGCGAATTGAAGAGGAAGAAAGGTCGCTATAGGAAATATTGGTGGGTTATTAATTGCGATTAGCACAACGATAATAGACGAAACAATAGTAGTTGGCACTGAACGTTTACGCATTCCGAAGTATAGAGGAATTAAGCTTATTCCAGCAGTGGCAATGGCTAAAGGAACGAGATTTATCCCTTCTTGAATCAATTGATCTACTGCGAATGAATTAGGAATAATCGAAAAATAACTATCTATTCCAATGAAAATTCCCACTACAAAAATATTAGATAAAATAACTGTTATGAATGTTAATATTGCTGTAATAGCCAACTTACTAATCATTATTTTCTTTCGATTAATTGGATAAGAAAACATCAATAATATTGTTTTGTTTTTATATTCATCAATTATTAACTTAGCTATTAGTACAGCACCAAAAATAATAAATGTTGCTCTCACTATTGAACTAGCCATTAACAAAATCGCCTGCGGATCTCTTATTTCTGGATCTCCCTCTATTTGAGAAACGATGCTAACAAAAATCAATAATGCCAGTATAGCAAGATTTGCAATTACTGCTCTCTTCACGTACCAGCCAAGTTTAAATTTCTTCAGTTCTAGCTTCATAAGACGTAGCATAATAGTCCTCCCTCCTCCTAAGACTTAATCAATATAAATGACCCCTGTTTTACTTAAAATCTTCACTTCATTTTTTGCATCACCAATAGTTCCTTCTTTTATTTTTTCTGTACTTTTATCTTTCTTAAGTCCTTTTAAATCCACTATTACGTCAGCCGAATTACTTTTAGCCATAAGCTTCAATGATGCCGGGACACCTTTATACCGTACGCCAATATCCCCTGATTTTGTTTCTACAAATAATGATTTTCCTTCTGTCATATCTTTCAGTAATACTTCCCCAGATGTTGAAGTGATGTTCATATTTTCATTTTTTACATTTTTTACATAATTATCACCAGTAGTGGAAGTTATATTTACTTCTTGTAATGAACTATCTTTTAACATTAAATCTCCACTTTCGGATGTAAATTCACCCTTCTCTGCCGATAGTCCTGTAATCATTCCATCTCCAGATTTTCCTCTTGTCACGATGCTTTTTACTACTATATCGTTTATTTTCACATCACCCGATTTATTATTTAATACAATTTTATCTATTTCTTTCTTCGGAATAGCTATAGATATACTATTTTTCTTCCTAAACGTAAAACCATAAGAAAATCTGTTCACCTTTTGTTTTTGCTTAATCACAAGTTTATTTTCATCATTTTCTATTTTGACGGGATCTATCTCTTTATCTGCTTGTTCACCTTGAGCGGAAATTACTATTTTATTAGCGTCTGTACTTTTAAATTCAAGATTCCAGTTTTCATTGTCTACTTCTATTTCTTTTATATTATTTATCTCAAAAGACTTTTCTTTCTTAAAATCTTTCCCCTGAAATACCTTAATACCAAAAACTACACTAGCAATTGTAATGAATAATATTGCAATTACTATCATTTTTTTCACTATTCATACCCCAGTTCGTTGTTGTTTTAAGCTTGCTTCACGCCACATCGATCTTGTCGATTTTACGATATGAAAGATAACTGATGAAAATTCCTAATAAACAGAGCACTATTGGGATAGCTATAAAATTAAACAGACTTACTTGACCGTTTCCAGGACCAAAGTTACTACTAATTAGCATTCCGATTATTACTGCAGAAGTAATTGTTGTGGGTGTCGATTTCTTTCTCATCCCAAAAAATAAAGGAATTAAACTTATACCAGATATCATAAATGCACTTATAAAAGTAGTTGGAACGATAGATATTATTTCACCTATCGTAGCTGGTGTTTCAATCAGTCCCATCATTGGACTCACAAAATATACAAGCAAACTGATACTGAAAGTAGCGATAATCGTGCTCACAAAACAAAAACAAAAAACAATTGTTAATTTCGCTCTCATTAGCATTTTTCGTTGCAATGGGTACATAAATAGTAGTTGCATTGTTTTGTTCTTATACTCATCAATTACTAAACGTGATAAAATGACCGAACTAAAAATAATGAATGTTATCCTAATAAAAGTGTTTATTAAAACCATTTGTTGCGTGAAGTCAAAGAAGAGCACGTCCCCCTCGGCTTTAATTCCCCACGCCATAAGGCTTACTGCAGCGAAAATTGCTATAATACAAATTGCTACCCCTTTAAAGTAACTAGATAATTTATGTTTCTTCCATTCGAGCTTCATTAATCTAAGCATACAAACCACTCCTCCATTCTTTATATAACTGTCTTTATGCTGCTAACATTCTAATTCCAGCAGTAACGAAGCTTAACGTTCCTATCACTAGTAGAATTAACAACCATTTCCGCTCTGGTTTTCTATAATATAAAATTCCACTTATTAGCATTACGATAAATCCACTTACCAGGTTCAGCCACAGTCCATTAAGCATGAATACCTTCTCCATCCATTACATTTAAGAAATATTCTTCTAAGGAACTATGTTTCTTATTAATACTTTCAATTTCCACATCGTTCATAATAAGTGCT
This sequence comes from Bacillus sp. FG16, assembly GCF_057809515.1. NCBI lineage: Bacteria > Bacillati > Bacillota > Bacilli > Caryophanales > Bacillaceae > Bacillus > Bacillus sp. FG16. The sequence goes on along the minus strand of NZ_JBMDKC010000034.1, from coordinate 42,297 downwards.
TTTGAAATGGCTTGCTGTGTCACCGCCACTTCATAAACCCGAATCATGTTTCCGCTCATTATTTTGTAATTTTTTATACCAAGTTTATCTTCTAAAATATAAGCTGCACGTTTCACATCAGGAACAGTAATTTCAATATACTCTGTTTGTTTTCCGTTAATACTCTTCATTGAAACTTCTTTTATTAGTTTTCCATTTTGAATCACACCAATTGTATCCGCCATTAGTTCCATCTCACCTAAAATATGACTAGAAACTAATAATGTAATGCCATATTCTTTGCAGAGCATTTTAAATAACTCTCGTAACTCTTTAATACCAATTGGATCTAAACCGTTAATTGGTTCATCTAAAATGAGCAATTCTGGCTTTGTCACGATTGCCCTTGCAATACCGAGTCGTTGTTTCATTCCTAATGAAAAATCTTTTACTTTTTTATTATCTATCCCTTGTAGTTTCACTAAATGTAAAGCATGGTCAATTGCATTTTTATCGTAGTAGCCCATATATTCACAATGCAGGTCTAAGTTTTCTTTCGCCGTTAATTTATCATAAAAGATTGGGTATTCAATAATTGTCCCCATTCTTTTTAATACTTCATAAGATGTATCTGTTAATTTCTCACCGAAGATTTCAATATCACCACTCGTCGGTTTTATTAAATTTGTAATCATTTTCATAATCGTTGTTTTACCAGCACCGTTTGGTCCTAAAAAACCGTAAATTTCTCCTTTTTTCACATGCATGTTAACACCGGAAATAACTTCTTTCCCTTTAAACACTTTCGTTAACTGGTTTGTTTTTAATATATATGTCATGTTACTTTCCCCTTTCGCAATACTCTATATTTCTATAATAGACAACGGAAATCTCTTTTTTCTTACCCGTTTCTTACAAATTCCTTACGCTGAAAAAAAGCTTGTAGAATCTACTGCTCTACAAGCTAAAACTGCATCTTTGTTAATACAATTGTAAAAATTGTTTTTTCATACGGTTTACTAGAAAGGTGAATTTTTCCGTCCATCGCTTCCACAAGCCGTTTCGTAATCGTTAATCCTAGACCGCTTCCTTGGTACAATCTATTTCTTGAATCTTCAAGTGTGTACATACGCTCAAATACTTTATCAATATGAGATTCATCAATCCCTTTTCCTTTATCCCATACGTCTATATACACACTCGTTTCATCATCTCTTAACGTCATACCAAGTGCCTTTCCATCGTCTCCATATGTAATCGCATTTGATATTAAATTATTCAATACCCTACCTAATACTTCTACATTTCCAAGTGCGTATATATTTCTTTCTGGTATATCAATATGAACCTGAAAACCTTTCGTCGTCACTAAATCATAAAAAGATAAAATCTTCTCGCGGCAAACTTCATTCATATTTACTTTTGTCATTTCAATTGCTTTGTCACCAGATTCTAATTTTGCCAAGTCAAAAAACTTATGAATTAACTCCATCACTTCTAGTGTTTTCGTATGCACTTTTTCAAGTAATATTTGTTGTTCTTCTTTATTTATCGTTTTATCCTTATTTAACATTTCTGTATATCCAAGAATAACTGTTAGTGGTGTTTTCAAGTCATGCGAAATATTTGAAAGCATTTTTCTCATCGAAATTTCTACTTTTGCATGATCTGCATTCGTTTTCTGTTTTGCATCTAATAATTGATTAATTGCCACTAATAATTTTTGCAATTCTAGATCATCTGTCATAACGAGTAACGTCTCGCCTGTTTTGTCATTTACAATACTTTCTAACTTTTCATATGTGTATCGTAAATTTTTACTACTATTTTTTCTCATTCTATATTGCATATAAATAACACATAACAATATAAAAATAATACCTATTAACAAATTGACCATATTACATCACTTCCAACTTATAGCCGATGCCCCATAACGTTTTAATATATTCTGGATTAGATGGATCACTTTCGATTTTCTCACGCAATCTTCTCATATGAACATTAATAACGTTATCATCACCGTAATACTCTTCATTCCAAACTAACGTATATATTTGCGCTTTTGTAAATACACGATTTTGGTTCTTTACGAATAGCTTTAAAATCTCAAATTCTTTTAAAGTAAGTTTGAGAGGCTTCCCGTTTTTTTCAACTGTAAAATTAATTGGATCAATTGTTAAATCACCAATTTGAATCATTTTTTCTATTGTTTCTGTAGCCGAGTATTTCGTAGACCTCCGAATACCTGCTTTTACACGTGCAGCCAATTCAATCATAGAAAACGGCTTACAAATGTAATCATCTGCTCCAAGTCCTAATCCAACAGCTTTATCAACATCTGTATCTTTTGCCGACATCATTAAAATCGGAACTGCACTTTTTTCACGAATAATACGTACAACCTCTAATCCGTCTAACTTTGGCATCATTATATCAAGGATTACTAAATCAAAAGATGATTTAAAAAAGGCTTGCACCCCTTCTTCTCCGTCAGACGCAATCGTAACTTGAAAGCCTTCCTTTATTAAATACTTTTCCACCATCTCTTGAATTGAAATATCATCTTCAACTAATAAAATATGATGTGACATATGTCTATCCCCTTTTTTACAAACATTAACATATCAATTGTATCGCAACGAATGAATGCTGGAAACAATTATATGAATTTTCAAACCAACTTCCCTTCCTTCCTTAACAATGATATGATGAAATTCACTACGATTGTTCATAATTAACTTTATATAAAGGAGACTTATCATGTCAGAGAATAAAAAAGTAAGCTTAGCTGATTTAATGCGCGAACAACTTGCTAAGAAAAAGCAAGGTAACGGTAATGGTCAGAATGCCAAAAACCAAAGCCAAGAAACAAAAAAATTACAAAACCAACAAACGAAGAAAACAAACAACCAACGTAGACGTACAGGTGTATAAATGAACGGACAAAAACGTTCTAATATCGCACCCGGCCTTGAAGTTGATATTGTATTAAAACAAGATCAACGCACCGGCAAATTAACACGTGGAATTGTAAAAGATATTTTAACAAACTCCCCTTCCCATCCGCATGGCATTAAAGTACGATTGCAAGTCGGTAGAGTACAAAATATCGTTCAATAAGAAAAGGAGCTCAAGTAAACTCGAGCTCCTTTTCTTTATTAACCTTTAATTTTCTCGATGAAAACTACTTTTAAGTAGTCTCCTTCTTTAAATTGATCAATGGTACGGAAATCTTCTGGTAAAGAATGTTCTTCTAATATTTTATATTTGCCATTCATTTCTTTAAAGGCTGTATCGATAAAGCCTTTAAACTTTTTCATATCGAATGCGCTACAATTTGTAGAAGCAACGATAATACCGTTATTTTCTGTAATAGCAATTGTTTCTTTTAATAAATTTTTATAATCTTTTGCTGCACTAAATGTATATTTTTTTGATCGGGCGAAGCTTGGAGGATCAAGTACGACCATATCAAATTTCATCTTTTTCTTCGCTGCATATTTGAAGTAAAGAAATACATCTTCTACAATAATATCTTGTGCTTCATAATCAACTTCATTGACACTAAACTGCTCAATTGTTTTACTTAAACTACGATTTGCAAGGTCAACACTCGTCGTTTTACTCGCTCCGCCCAGCGCTGCAAATACAGAGAAAGCACCTGTATAAGAGAACATATTTAACACTGTTCTTCCCTTTGCATATTTATCACGAATTTGTTTTCGAACGTTACGTTGATCTAAAAATACACCAACCATTGCCCCGTCGTTTAAATAAACAGCGAAGTTCACACCGTTCTCTTTTACGATAAGTGGAAACTCACCGCGCTCTCCTGCTACGAAATCATCACCTTCAATGTATTTCCCTTTCGTATCAAAACGCTTTTTCTCATAAATGCCTTTAAAGTTTGCTACTTTTTGAAGAGCTGCTATAATCTCATCTCTGAAAGTGTAAATCCCTTCACTATACCAACTTACTACGTAGTATCCGTCATAGTAATCAATAATTAATCCGCCAAGACCATCACCTTCACCATTCACCACACGGAATGCTGTCGTATCACTTAATTTATAAAATTGTTTTCGTTTATGTAAGGCTGATTTGATTTTACTTTCAAAGAAAGATTGATTAATTTGTTCACTCTCTTTTCTCGTTAAAATCCAGCCGTATCCTTTATTTTGTTTTCCATAATAACCTTTTCCGACAAAGTTGTTCTTCTCATCTACTACTTTGATGATTGTCCCTTCTTCACGAACATCGTTTAAATTTTGAATTGCATCTTTTAAAATAAGTGGATATCCACTTTTAATTTCTTTTATAAATTTCGGTTTTATTTTTATAGTTACTTCTGATCGCATATAATAACTTCCTTTCCATTTGCATGCTTTCTCTATAGGAAGCATTTAAAAAACGAGCCTGAAAAAACAGCCTCGTTTCACTATACCATATTATTGCTTTGCTAGTACAACTCGCTCATTCTCGCACTTAACCGCCACATATTTACTAAGTTTTGAAATGGAAATCTCACTGTCCAAAATAATAGAAAAAAATTATATATTTCACATTTACCATTTACAATGATAATGATTTTCATTATCATTTAATGTATATGAGTTCTTGAAAATATAGCTACATTTATAGGAGGAATAAACATGATTATTGTTACAAATACAGCTAAAATTACAAAGGGAAATGGACATAAATTAATTGAGCGTTTTAATAAAGTAGGTAAAGTTGAGACGATGCCAGGCTTTTTAGGTCTAGAAGTTCTTTTAACGCAAAATACAGTTGATTATGATGAAGTAACAATTAGCACTCGCTGGAATGCAAAAGAAGATTTCCAAGGTTGGACAAAGAGCGCCGCATTTAAAGATGCTCATTCACATCAAGGCGGGATGCCAGAATATATTCTTGATAATAAAATTGCTTACTATGATGTAAAAGTTGTACGTATGCCAATGGCTGCAGCACAGTAAAAACAGTTCTTTTTTAAAGTATAGAATATGAGAAGCGTTATCTATCACTTCTCATATTCTATACTTTTTTCTTTAATTTCTTTTTACTAATTTTGCATGTACAACTAGCCTTCCAGCCTCTGGATCAAGCGCATAGTCACAAGTAGAAAGTGTTACAACTTCATCATTAGCCGTCAATTCCGTATCCGTTTTGTACAGTGATTTTTCTTGAATTTCCTTTAAGAACGATGTATATGCTGCATCATTTTCAAAATCCGTTTCAATGTAATAAAAGTCCGTTGTTGTCGTGTATACTGAAAAAACTTCAACGTCGTATCCTTCAAATAATGTATCATAATATAATTTACGATGGGACATGAAAAAGTCTTCGTCCAACATCTTTTTTAAACTCCCAAACATAGAACCGTCTTTCATACGATGACCATATAAAATCGTATTTCGATTTTGAGATTTCACATCATTACGATGGTCCATAAAAATGCTTCCCGCTCTCATATCTTCACCTTTATAATTACGAAATAAATAGTAATCATTATCTTTTGCTTGAACGATTGGATAATTAATTTGTGTATCATCCATCGTAATCCATCCGACTATCTCTGGATTAATTTTCTGGAGATCCTGAAACTGTTTACGTACCTCTCCGTCTTCCGATTTTTCTTCCATTGGACTTCTTTTATAAATATGTTGTGCCTCAGCCATTACTTTACGATTTTCATAATAATCCATGAAAATTCCGCCCAACTCATACATTGAATAGAAAAAGATTCCTAAAAACGCAATTGTAAGTATGCGTTGAAAAAAAGAATTCTTTTTCCGTCCTTTCTTGCTGTTCAAATTATCACCTCAAAACGGATTATGCTCAGCCTTTAGATTCCCATAGGTACCATGTACAATCCGGTATCTTCATCCTGCTTTACAATGACATCTACACCATATATTGCTTTAACCATTTCTTCTGTTATTACATCATTAGGATTACCTTTCGTAATGATCTCTCCATCTTTCATAACGATAATATGGTCGCTATAACGAATAGCTTGATTAATATCATGTAATACCATTACAATCGTTAGTCCATACACTTCATTTAACTCTTTCACTAACTCTAATATTTCTAGCTGATAGTAAATATCTAAATATGTTGTCGGTTCATCTAAGAAAAGCATTGGTGTATTTTGAGCTAATGTCATTGCGATCCAAACTCGCTGCCTCTCTCCACCAGATAAAGCATAGATTGGCTTATCACGCTTACTTTGTAAATTCGTGCATACTAGTGCGCGCTCTATCACTTCTCTATCTTCATCTGTTTGCGGAGAGAAAATATTTTTATATGGCATACGCCCAAAGCTTATTAGCTTTTCCACTGTAATATCTGCTGGAGCCTCATTTTGTTGATGGACAACTGCTAGCTTTCTAGCAAACTCTTTCGGTTTATATTCACTAATCGCTTTCCCATCAAGTATTACTTCTCCACTGCTAGGAACGTGATTTCTAGACATGACACTAAGTAATGTTGATTTCCCGCATCCATTCGGGCCAATGATTGTTGTAATTTTCCCAATTTCTATTTCACTACTAACAGACTTTAAACGATTTGTTACGTTATCGTATGAAAAGGTTACATTTTTAATTTCCATGAACTTTATCACTCTTTCTAAGCAAGAATATTAAGAATGGACCACCAATAACCGCCATAATTGTTGCTGCTGGAATTTCGTTAGGTGGCACAATTAACCTTCCAATCGTATCTGCCGTCAAAATTAATAACGCCCCTGCAAGAGCAGAAAATGGAATTAATACTTTATGGTCTGAACCGACTAATTGTCTTGAAATATGCGGAACTAGTAATCCTACAAAAGCAATAACACCTGCAATCGCTGTTGATACTGCCGCTAAGAGTACTGCAATGGCAGAAATAATAAGGCGAACTCTCGTCACGTGCAAACCTAAGTTTTTCGCAGTCTTATCTTGTAGCGATAATAAGTTACACCAAGCTCCTACGAACAGAGCAAGAATAAGACCAACCGTTCCATAAGTCACCATTATTTCTACATCGCCCCACGTCTTCATTGTTATGTTAGAAGTCGTCGTTTGCTTAATACTCTTAATAAAATACCCACAAATTGTAACGAATGATTCATTTAATCCAGTAAACATCGCATTAATGGCAATACCAATTAAAATAATGCGAAGCGGGCTTAACCCTGACTTCCATGAAAACGAATAAACGAGATAACACGCAAACGCACCACCTAAAAAGGCGAATACGGGTGTCCAGAAAAAGAATTGCGGGAACAACGTAATAATAACGAGTGTCATAAAACTAGCTCCTGAAGATATACCGATTACCCCAGCATCAGCGAGTGGATTCTTCATAACAGCTTGAAAAAGCACCCCTGAAACAGCAAGAGCCGCTCCAGTGAACAACGCAATAATAATACGCGGGAAACGTAAATCTTTAATGACTTCAACCTCTTCATTTCCACCTGTAAATATCCCTTGTATAAGTTCAACAATACCTACTTCTAAACTCCCTTTCATCGCTGACAATGATGTCATAACAATGAGCAATGCAGTAACAATGAGGAAACTCCAAGTTTTTTTATTCATTCTACTCTTCCTTTATATTAAAATGCATCACGGATACATCATTTTTTTCAATTCATCTAACGCTTCAATTGCTGCTAAATTTCCTGTCGTTCCAAATAAACGCTCTTCTAAATCGTAAACACGGTTATTTTTAACCGCAGCAAAGTGTTTCCAAATGTCATTTGTTTTAAATTCTTTATCAAACATTTTTACAACTTCATCAGGCATACCATGAGCTGCTCGTAAAATAATATCTGGATCAGCTTTCTTTAAATACTCTGTATTAGAAGCTAAATATTCTACTCTTTCACCTTGCACAATATTTTTACCACCTAGTTGTTTCACTAAATCTCCAATATAAGAATGCTCTGTTGCTACTAAATAACTGCCCGGCACACCTAATAAAATAAGCACTGTCGGTTCTTTCTTTCCTTTTACTTCCTTTTGAATGCTAGCAACCTTTTTATCTAACTTAGTTACCACTGCTTCAGCTTGTTTTTCACGTCCATATTTCTTACCTAAATCGCTAATAGAACTTTGCATGTTTTTTAAACTCGTTAAATCTAAAAAGTTTGCTTTCATACCCACACCATCAAAAACTGGCTTTAATTCATATTCAAGTGTTGTCACAGATAACACTTCTGAAGGCTTTAATGACTTTACCTTTTCCATATCTGGACTCATTGGATTCCCAACTTCAGGTAAACCTTTATATCGCTTCGGTAAAGTTTTAGAACTTGTTGGAACGCCGACTAAATCTACTTCTAACGCATCCATAATTTCAGTAACAGCCACTGTTGTTGCAACAACGCGCTCTTTACTCTCACTCTTTACCTGCTTTGCTGTTTCTTTTTTTGGTGATGAGCACCCGGCTATACTCATTAACAAAATGATAGCCATTAGTACACTTACGATTTTCTTCACTCTCAATCACCACTCCCTTCCATACAATATGAAACAAGTCTTGATGCACGCGAACATGCATCAAGACTCCAAAAATTACAATCTACCTGCTCTATATTTACGGACTAGTAAAGCAAGTGAACCTAGCAGTAACACCATGTATAAACCAAGTTGTGCTGTATCTGCAGTTTTTGAGTTTTTCTCTTTTTTTGAATCATTTTTTGTATCTTCTTTTTTCTTCTGACCATCTGCATTTCGGTTAAAATCAGGAGTACCTACTGTTTTTACATTATCTACTTTCGGTGTAGTCACTGGATTTTTCGGTTCATTTTTCGGTTCCTCTTTAATAGTTCCTAACGCGCCGATATTATTTGTATCAAATTGAATTTGTACATCGTAGAAATGATGGTAGTTCATCTCATCGATGTCTACCTTTACTTTTGCGTTTAATTTTTTAAATAGATCTTCTACTTCAAACTGTACTACTCGCGTATTTGCATTTTTATCTTCGCTTACTACTTTCGCATCAGCGAATAGTTCCTTGTTTTCCGTTTGGAATTTCGTAATCCACGCACTATTTTTCAGCGTCATCTCAATGTATTTTTTACCATCTTTTACGATTAATTTCGCTGGATTTACAACATAGTCATGCATCTTTGAAATCTCATCTGTTTTATCTTTTAATACTTTAAATGTAATATCATATTGGCCATCTACTAAATTTTTCGGATCAACTATTACTTTCGGGTTATTATTTCCACCCTGGTTGTCGTTTCCACCCTGGTTGTCGTTTCCGCCTTGGTTGACGTTTCCTCCTTGGTTGTCGTTTCCTCCTTGGTTCCCTAAAGCTTTAATACTGTCTTGATCAAATACAAATTGAACATCGTAGAAATGGTGATAATTCATTGAATCAATATCTACTTTTACTTTTGCATTTAATTTTTTAGACAAATCGTTTACTTCTACTTCTACTACTCTTGTATTTTGTTCTTTATTTTCACTTAACACTTTTGCATTAACGAAAGAACCATTCTTCTCAAATTCAAATTTCGTAATCCATGTACTATTTGTTAATGTAAACGATACGTATTTCTTACCATCTTTTACTTTTAATACACCTGGGCTTTTTGTGTATGTGTTCATCATTGAGATTTCATCTGTTTGATCTTTTAACACTTTAAAGCCAATGCTGTATTCACCATCTTTAAGAGCTTTTGGATCAATTGTTGTGTTATTATCTTGGTTGTTGTTTCCACCTTGGTTGTTATTTCCGCCTTGGTTGTCGTTTCCACCTTGGTTGTTATTTCCGCCTTGGTTGTCGTTTCCACCTTGGTTGTTGTTTCCACCTTGGTTATCTAACGGCTTAATGCTACCTTTATCAAATGCAAATTGAATATCGTAAAAATGGTGATAATTCATTGAATCGATATCTACTTTTACTTTTGCATTTAACTTTTCCGATAAATCTGGTACTTCTACTTCCACTACGCGTGTATCAGCTTTTTTATCTTCACTTATTACATTTGCATCAACAAACGAACCATTTTTCTCAAATTCAAATTTTGTAATCCAAGAACTGTTCGTTAACGTAAAGGATACATACTTCTTACCATCTTTTACTTTTAGCACACCTGGACTTTTTGTATATGTGTTCATCATTGAAATTTCGTCTGTTTGATCTTTTAATGCTTTAAAATTGATGCTGTATTCACCATCTTTAATTGTTTCAGCATCTGGTTTTTCTGCTTCTGGTTTTTCTACTTCTGGTTTTTCTACTTCCGGTTTTTCTACTTCTGGTTTTTCTACTTCCGGTTTTTCTACTTCTGGTTGTTTCTCTTCATTTTTAATTTGTTCAAGTTTATCTTGTTCAAATAAAAGTTGTACATCATGCGTTTGCTTATAATTTCTTGATGCCATTTCGATAAATACTTTTGTATTTAGTTTTTTAGATAAATCGTTTACTTCAAACTCTACTACTCTTGTATCTTTTTCCTTATCCTCACTCACTACTTTTGCATCAACAAATGCGCCATCTTTTTCCGTTTGGAAATTTTTAATTAATGAGCTACTTTTTAGTGTTACAATTGCTTTTTTCTTACCGTTTTCTACTTTTAATACTCCTGGATTTACCATGTAAGTATTCATCTTAGATTCTTCATCTGTTTGATCTTTTAACACTTTAAATGGAATGCTGTACGCACCATCTGTAATTGTGTTAGAATTTGGTTGTTGATCTGGGTCAGGCTTTTGGTCGGGCTTCTGACCTGGATCGGTAGTTTCATTTGGATCTGGCTTATTAGCTGGGTCCTCTTTTTCATTTGGTTTTTCTACATGAATTGGTGTAATGCTATTTTGATCAAATGCAATACGAACGTCGTACTCATGATGATAATTTAAAAAATCAATATCTACTTTTACTTTTGCGTTTAATACCTTCTCTACATCTTCTACATCAAATTCTACTACTCTTGTATCTTTTTCTTTATCTTCACTAATTACATTTGTCGCAACTAGCTTACCTGCTTTTTCTGTTTCAAACTTCGTAATCCATGAACTATTCGTTAATGTAAAGGATACTTTCTTTTTCCCATCCTTCACTTTTAAAGTTCCCGGGCTTACTGAATATTGATTCATCATCGATTCTTCATCTGATGTATCTTTTAAAACTTTGAAGCCAATTGAATATTCACCGTCAGCCAACTTGGTAGCTGCTTGAACTACAAGTGGTTGTAATGTTGATACGAATGTAAATATCATTAAAAACATAGCAACAATAATTTTTGTATACCTGTTCAATGGAACGACTCTCCCTTTTGAAAATTATTTAACACTGTTCCCATCAAATACAAAGCGAATATCATATGAAGCATTATAATTAATAATTGGAATATTAATTTTCACCTTGCCATTTAGTTTTTTTGACAAGTCAGCAACTTCAAATTCTACAACTCTAGTATTATCTTTTTTGTTTTCACTTAACACGGTTGTTTCTAAAAATTGACCATCTTTTTCTACTTGGAAACTTTTAATAGAAGCACTATCTTTCACTTTAAATGAAACATATTGTTTTCCATTTTTAACTGTTAATGTTGCTGGGCTTTCAAAATAACTATTCATTCTAGACGATTCATCTTTATCGCCTTTCCATACAGTAAAAGCAATATTATATTTTCCATCAGCTAGTTTTGTAGCAGCCTTTGCCTCTTGTAAACCTAGTGTTGCGATAAACGTAAATAAAACAGCAAATACGGCAATAATCATTTTAAATTGTTTAAACATATATTCATCACCCTTCAAAAGATTTATTTACTCAATTTCACTTTACGAATTAAGAAAGCACCTGAAATAAGAATTAACGCTGCAAACAATCCAATACGTGCTTCATCGCCTGTTTTTGGGTTATCTGTTTTTTCAGCTTTTCCATTTTCATTTTTTGTTTCTTTGTTCGCTTCTTTAGCTGTTTCCTTACTCTCTGCTTTTGTTTTCTCTTCTTTTACTTGTGTATCTGTTTTCGCTTGATCATTATTTTTTGTTGTAGCAGCTACGCCGTTATCGCCACCTACAGCTTTTACATTTGCATCAAAAGCAAAACGAATTGTGTAGTGGTGGTCATAGTTTGCATTTGGTACAACAACATGAATTTTTACAGCTGCTGGTTTGGATAAATCATCTACTTTAAACTCTACTGTTCTTTTATCTGCCGATTCATCTTTACTAACAACTTTCGCATCAACAAAATTCCCGTTCTCTGGTGCTTTAAATTCTGTAATCCAAGCACTATGATTCATCGGAACTTGTACTCTCATCTCACCGTTTTTCACTATTAATTTTGCTGGCTTTTCAAAATAGTCATTTGCCATTGAAGCTGAATCATTTTCCGCTTTTTGAATTACGTAATTAATATCGTAAGTACCATCAGCTAGTTTTGCTGAAGCATTCCCGTATGGCATTACAAGAAAAGCTAGCATACATACGAACGTTATAATAAAAGCGGGTAATACAGAAACCTTTTTCATTTTTCTTGTTTCCTCCTTGGTTATCTTTCACTTCACTTTTTGAAAATGATAATTATTCTCAATTTATAAGAAAAAAATAATCTCTTCTACCTATTATTTAATTAGCATTCTTTTATGTAACATAAGCATTATTGATTATCATTCTCATTGAATGTTAAAAATAATATCTCACCCTATTCCTTATATGAAGGCATAGACACTGAGAAAAAATTACAAAACTTATTTATTGATTATCATTCTCAATATAAATCAAAAAAAATAAACTATCTCTTCTCCTCTTCTTTCACCTCTTCCCCCTAACAACACTTTAGTTATAGAAAACCCTTTTCCCTCACTTCCCTTCCAATATTTCCACAACTAAGTCAATCTTAGCCTACTCATAAATTTTTTGTCAACTATATTACGTATAAAATTTTTAATATCTGAATTTCTCTATATGTGGCTTTTTCTACAAAAAAGAGACTTTCTATTATAGAAAGCCTCTTTTCCCTATTTTTCTACAGCAATTTCCTGCTTTTGAAACTTAGAAACTATATAACCAAATCCTATACCGATTATGCCTGGAACTAACCAACCAATTCCTACACTATATAATGGAATCTTATCTAAAATAGGTGCTAGCGCTGCAATTTGAAGGTTTGCATTCTGTAACCCATCAAAGAAACTTATTGCAAATGCTCCTACAATCCCGCCCACATACATCGCTAATGGAAGACGAACGTAGTTTTCAACAAGTGATAGTACGATAAGTACGATTCCAATTGGATAAATGGCGATTAAGATTGGTAATGCTAATGCATTTAACTGAGTTAACCCAAGGTTTGCTACCATAAATGCTAATACACAGAAAATGAAAACGACTTTTTGATAAGAAAGCTTTGGTAATAAGGAAGAGAAGTAATCACCACAAGCTGCAACAATACCTACAGAAGTTGTTAAACATGCTGCTGTAATTGCGATCCCTAGTAATAAAGTTCCGTAGCTACCAAATAAATGATTCACGACATTTGTTAAAATAATTCCTCCGTTTGCGCCCATTCCAAGTGACACACTAGAAGCTCCAAGATAAGCAAGTGCTAAATACACAAGTAGTAAACCAAGCGCTGCAATAAATCCTGCAAAGATTGTTACTTTTGCAATACTGTTTTTATTTGTAATGCCTTTTTCTTTTAACGCATGAATTACAACATTTCCGAATACCAGTGCTGCAAGTCCATCTAAAGTTAAATATCCGTCAATAAATCCTTTAAAGAGAGGAGCACTATACGCTTCTGTCGGTGCACCAAATTCTCCAATTGGTGTAATAAGTGCTTTACCTACGATAATTGCAATAACAGCTAATAGTATTGGAGTTAGCACTTTACCAATACGACCCACTAATTTCGAAGGATTTAAAGCTAAATAGAAAGTGACTGCAAAGAAAATAAGTGTAAAGATAACAAGTGGATATGACTGACCAGCTATCTCACTTGGTAAAAACGGTGCAACACTCATCTCATAAGCTACTGTTCCTGTACGCGGCACACTTACGAATACGCCTAAACATAAATAAATTGCAGTGATAAAAACAAGTGCGAATATAGGATGTACACGTCCTGCTAGCTCATTAATATCTCCCTTTAAAGCTATAACAATTACTCCTAATAAAGGTAGTCCAACCCCTGTTACGATAAAACCAAACAGTGCGATCCATACGTCCGCTCCAGCACCTTGCCCTAACGCTGGTGGAAAAATCATATTACCTGCACCAAAAAACAGTGCAAATAACATTAAACTTATTGCAAACATCTCTGAAAACTTTAAAGATGATTTCATTTCTGCTAACCTCCTAAAATAATTAATTGACAAAATATTCTGAATCTAAATCCGTCACATATCCTCTTTCAAGCATACTTCCCTGTAAAAGAACGCAAAAAACACCCGTCCCTAACAAAGGGACGAGTGTTGAAATCGTGGTTCCACCCTTATTCTAATAAAATGAATTTATAGCAAAATAAGCTCATTTTATAGCTCGTGTAAATTGATAACGGTTTTATCCGTCAAGAATTACAATGCATCATGCATGCAGTTCACTCTTGAAGTTTAGAGGTGGTAAGCTTGTCTTTTCGTATTAGGAAGCTCACAGCCTAAGGCTCCCCTCTCTGAGAATCGTAAAATACAACTCATGTCCTCATCATTACTTTTATAAAATATCTTGTCGAAACTTGTTGTTTTTTATTATATGGGCTATTTTTTAAAAAATCAATAGTTTTATTTTTTCTGACAAAAAAATATAGGGAGAAAATTTTTCCTCCCTATAACTGCCCTTTTAATATCTCTAATTCCTCAGTTGCAATGTTCCGCCATTTTCCTACTCCAAGCTCATTTAGCTCTATATTCATAATGCGCACTCGCTTTAGCTTTATTACAGTAAATCCGAAAGCACGACTCATTCTACGAATTTGCCTGTTCATTCCTTGCGTTAAAACGATACGAAATGTTGATTGATCGACTCTTGTCACTTTGCACGGCTTCGTCATTCCATCTTTAATCTTTACACCGCGGGACATCTCATCAATAAACCAGTCCGTAAAAGGTTTATCGACTCTGACAACATATTCCTTCTCGTGCTCATGATCACCATGTAAAATTCGATTCGCAATGCCGCCGTCATTCGTTAATAAGATAAGTCCTTCCGATGCTTTATCTAATCGTCCAACTGGAAAGATTCGCTCTGGGTAATTGATATAATCAATAATATTATCTTCAATATGATCAGCTGCTGTACAAGTAATCCCGACTGGTTTATGAAAGGCTATGTACACCTTTTCTTTCTCTTCTTTTACAATAACTTGCCCATCAATCGTTACAACATCACCATCGCTCACAAGTGCACCGTGCGTACATATTTCGCCATTAATAGCCACGCGTCCAGCTTTAATAAGGCGATCTGTCTCGCGTCTTGAGCAAGATTTTGCTTCGCTTATGTATTGGTTGATTTTCATGTTTTGTTCCTTTTCATATATAATAAAAACGTCAATCTATGGCAATATCATTATGCCACGATTGACGCTTTTTCACTTCGCAAAAACAACTAAATAAATAACCCCAATCGCCAAAAATATTCCACAACAAGCTAACAATACTTTTGCAAGTTTGTCCATAAACATATAATGGTTTCCCCTTTGTTTCGTTGTTTGCTATTTTAATTCGACAACTGTTACGCCTAGGCCTCCCTCGCCCATGTCACCGTAACGGTAATTCTTCACGCCGCGATGCTTCTTCAAGTAATCTTGTACACCTTGGCGAAGCGCTCCTGTTCCTTTACCGTGAATGATTGATACACGAGGATAACTTGCAAGCTGGGCATCGTCTAAATATTTTTCAACGCGCATCATTGCATCTTCATAACGTTCACCGCGAAGATCAAGTTCCAATGAAACGTGGTAATCTCTACCCTTCACACTTGCGACTGCTTTTTTCTCTGTTTGCTTCGGTGTGTTAATGTATTCCATATTAGATTCTTTTACTTTCATCTTCAGAATACCGATTTGTACGCTCCACTCTGTATCACTTACTTTTTCAAGTAATTGACCCTTTTGACCGAGCGTTAATACTTTTACTTCATCACCTGCGCGTAACTGTTGTTTCGGCGCAGTGTTTTTCACGTTTACTTTTTGTTTCTTCACAAGCTCTGGCGCTGTTCCTTCTAGACGGCTCTTCGCTTCAATAAGCTCATGGTCTTTCACATTTACAAGCTGTGCTTTACGCAATTGACGAAGTTCTTGAATAATACCTTCTGCTTCTTTCTTCGCAGCTTCGACTTTTTCTTCCCCTTCTTTTTGCGCTTTTAATAGTTTTTCATCACGCTCATCGTTAAACTCAATAATTTGACGTTGCAACTCACGATGAAGTTTCTCAGATTGTTTGCGAAGTGCCTCTGCTTCGTTCCAGTCACGCTCTGCATTCTTTTGACTTTCTTCTAACTTCGCAATCATATTCTCAATTTTGTTTGTATCTGTACTAATGTGGTTACGTGCTTGGTCAATAACGCGATCAGATAATCCAAGGCGCTTCGAAATTTCAAAGGCGTTACTACGACCTGGTACACCGATTAATAATTTATACGTTGGGCTTAATGTGTTCACATCGAACTCAACACTCGCATTAATAACTTGCTC
The DNA here is from genome assembly GCF_057809515.1 of Bacillus sp. FG16. Taxonomy (NCBI): domain Bacteria; kingdom Bacillati; phylum Bacillota; class Bacilli; order Caryophanales; family Bacillaceae; genus Bacillus; species Bacillus sp. FG16. The sequence continues at coordinate 25,668 of NZ_JBMDKC010000034.1, read as the reverse complement.
ACGGTTATATCCGTACGCTTTTAATTCTGGGTAATGCGTCGTAGCAACAACACGAGCACCACGATTACATACTTCATCTAAAATCGAAATGGCTAGTGCAGCACCTTCTTGCGGGTCTGTTCCAGCACCTAATTCATCAAATAAAACTAAGCTTTCAAAATCAGCTTTTTCTAAAATATCTACAATGTTCACCATATGTGAGGAGAACGTACTTAAGCTTTGTTCAATCGACTGCTCATCACCAATATCAGCAAAGATATTTTTAAATACACAAATCTCTGACTCATCCATTACTGGAATGTGAAGGCCAGATTGCGCCATTAATACACAAATACCAACCGTTTTCAGCGTAACTGTTTTACCACCTGTATTCGGTCCTGTAATAACAATTGTTGTGAAATCTTTACCTAGCATAATGTTATTTGGCACAATAATTTCTGGATCGATTAGCGGGTGACGAGCTTGTCTTAAATCCATATAACGCTCGTTATTTACGATTGGTTTCGTTGCTTTAATTCGCTTCGCATAAAAAGCTTTCGCAAAGATGAAATCAAGATTTGCAACTACTTCTACGTTTGATAAAACGATATCGGCTTCTACTGCCACTTCTTCTGTTAACATTAATAAGATGCGTTCAATTTCTTGTTTTTCTTTCACACGTGCTTCTTGTAGTGCATTATTTAATTCTACAATTACTTGTGGTTCAATAAATAACGTTTGTCCAGAAGCAGATTGATCGTGAACAATACCGCCATATACGCCGCGGTATTCTTGCTTTACTGGGATTACGTAACGTTCGTTACGAATCGTTACAATCGAGTCAGACAGCATCTTTTGTGCGTTTGAAGAACGCGTCATATTTTCTAACTTTTCACGAATACGGCTTTCCGCAGTACGAATTTGAGTACGAATACCACGCAGTTTATCACTCGCGCTATCGACTACTTCACCGCCATCACCGATGCAATTTGTAATTTTCTTTTCTAAATCATATAAAGATACAATTTGAGCGACATGAGTTTCTAAAATCGGAAGCTCGACACCGTTATCAGCCATATCTTCAATGAAACGTTTCATATTACGACTACCATACATCGTATTCGCAATATCAAGTAGTTCATTCGGGCTTAACATACTTCCAATCTTTGCACGCTTCACATTTGAGCGAATATCCGTAATGCCACCTAATGGTGCACTACCTTTTAAACGAATGACTTTCGCTGCTTCATCCGTTGTATCTTGCATTTCTACAATTTCTTCAAAATCAGTGCTCGGCACTAAATTCTTCACTTTATCACGGCCAAGTGAAGAGGCTGTATGTTCAAGCAATTGTTCTTTTACTTTATTGTATTCTAATACACGCAACGTTCTTTCTAACATGTTGCAGGTCCCCCTTGTGTTACTTATTACGTTTAATATAGTCTAATAAACGTTCAATATCCCATGTGTTAATCACGTTATCTTTTTGAATCCAACCTTTACGTGCTGCAGCTACACCTGTTTCCATATCTTCTAACATTTCAAGTGTATGAGCATCCGTATTAATCGCTACTTTTACACCAGCATCTTGTGCTTGTTTTAATAATTTCGCGCTTAAATCTAGACGGTTCGGATTCGCATTTAATTCTAAAACTGTATTTGTCTCTTTTGCGAGTTCAATTAATAAATCTGTATCTACATCATAACCCTCACGGCGCCCAAGAAGACGTCCTGTCGGATGGGCAATCATTGTGACATGTTTATTCTCAAGTGCAGTACGCAGACGCTTCATAATCGTTTCACGGTCTTGTGAGAAGCTAGAGTGAATCGCTCCAATGACATAGTCTAATTCTTCTAATACTTCATCATCAAAATCAAGCGAGGCATCTGGTAAAATGTCCATTTCAATTCCGCGTAAAATTGTAATGTCTGGATACTTTTCATTCATACGTTCAATTTCTTTCGCTTGCTCACGAAGACGCTCTTTCGTTAAACCATTCGCTACTTTCAAGTATTGCGAGTGATCAGTAATCGCCATAAACTTGTATCCACGAGCACGGCACGCTTGTACCATTTCTTCAATAGAAAAAGCACCGTCACTCCAAGTTGTATGCATATGTAAATCACCTTGTATATCGGAAAACTGAATTAAGTTTGGATACTCTTTAATTAATTCAATTTCTTTTCCATCTTCACGCACTTCTGGCGGAATAAATGGCAGACCGAAATGAGCGAAGAAGTCTTCTTCAGTCTCAAATGTTTTCACTTCACCTGTTTCCAAGTTCTCTACACCGTACTCACTAATTTTCTCGCCTTTATCTTTTGCGATTTGACGCATTTTTACGTTATGGTCCTTTGATCCTGTGAAATGGTGAAGAGTTGTAATAAACTCTTCTGGTTTTACTAAACGAAAATCAATTGAAATATCATATTCATATTGAAGACGGACAGAAACTTTCGTATCTCCACTCGCGATTACTTCAATCATGTTATCGAATTGTAGTAAATGCTCACGTACCGCTACTGGTTCTGTCGTTGCAATGATAAAATCTAAATCTTTCACTGTCTCACGAACACGGCGTAAGCTACCAGCGCGAGAGAAACGAATTACTTCAGCAATATTCGACAATTTCTCCTCTATTTCCCCGGCAATAGGCAATACCATCGCAATTGGTAAACGCTCTGGACGAGAGCCTACTTGATCGATTGCTTCTAATATTTTCTCTTCTGTCTTCTTACCGAAACCTGCTAAAGCCTGTACTTTATTTTCCTCACAAACAGCTTTTAGCGATTCCATATCAACAACACCAAGTTCTTTATATAACTTAGCCACCTTTTTACCACCAAGTCCTGGTAGTTTTAATAACGGCAATAAGCTACTTGGTACTTCTTTCTCAAGTTCTTGCAATACTTCAGATGTTCCCGATTCTATATATTCTTGAATAACGGCTGCTGTTCCTTTTCCGATTCCTGGAATCTTTGTGAAATCTTCAATTTCAGAAAGACTACGATCGTCACTTTCTAATGCTGCTGCCGCTTTACGAAATGCAGATATTTTAAATGGATTCGCACCCTTTAGTTCCATAAAAAGCCCGATTGTCTCTAATAATTTGATAACTTGTTTTTTATTTACTTTCATCATTGCCCCGCCTTTCTTTCATAGAAAAAAACTTCTCTTTCCGAAAAAAGAGAAGTTATACTCTGCTACCTGTCTGCCATAGTTCCTTCACCTTTTCAGATAGAATCGGTGTATCGTCTACAATTATTTTGCTAATTGATGATTTTTGTAATGGTGTTTGTACTTGTTCAATCGGAAGAATATTTCCAATGATAATTAAGACAAACAAAATAATATATACTTCTAAAAATCCGAGGATTGCCCCCGCAAACGCATTTACTTGCTTTAAAACCGGTATTTCTGCAAACATATTTAACAAATTACCAAGTAATGAAAGTGCAATTTTAGTGATAATAAACAATATGATAAACGCAAGCGCTTGATAAAATACTGTCTCAATATTATTTGCATCAATCCATTCTGGAACAGATACGTTTTTATCAAATGGATACGGAATAAATTTCGCAAGTGCTGGCGCTAAATCTTTACAGTACCAGTATGCAACAAGGTATGCGATAATAAAGCTTGTTAACTTTACAAGTTGCAGAATAAACCCTCTGCGTAAGCCGAGGAAAAATCCCATAACAAGCAGTAAAATGATAATAATATCAATCATGTTATTCCATTCCTTTTTTTGTCATACTTTCTTTCAATTTCTCATGTTCTTCTTTTAATTTTATGTAATCGTGTATGACGTTTACCGCCGTCAATACCGCTAGTCTACTCGTGTCAAGCGAAGGATTCTTGGCATTGAGTTCGCGCATTTTATCATCCACAATCGCTGCTACCATGCGGATATGACTTGTACTTTCATCGCCAACAACTGAATATTGTTGACCATAGATTTCTACATTAATTCGACTTTTCTTTCCCTTTTGTTGTGACAACTCACCGGCCTCCAATCACGTACAGAATCCTAAAGTTTATCATACCATGAACCTTCATAATATGGAAACAGAAAGAACAATCCGATATGATAAAAATAACAATATAAAAAAAGGGGTGACCATTATGTCAAATTCTATCGTAATTCAAACAAATTCTACAGTAATTGAAGACATGAAACAACAATATAAACATTCGCTTAGCCCGAAAACTCCGCAAGGCGGAATCTTCATGGCAAAAGTGCCATCTTGCACAATCACAGCGTATAAATCTGGAAAAGTAATGTTCCAAGGAGGCCGCGCTGAAGCAGAAGCTTCTCGTTGGCAAACTGTCTCTCAAACACCCAAAACAGCTGTAAAAAAATCTGTTGATTCCCACCGTTATGCACCGCCTGCTTCCATCAGTACAATGTCTATTGTAGGGTCTGATGAAGTTGGTACGGGAGATTTCTTTGGACCGATGACAGTCGTTGCTGTATATGTAGATGCAAAGCAAATTCCACTACTAAAAGAACTTGGTGTAAAAGACTCTAAAAACTTAAATGACGATCAAATTACTGCCATTGCGAAACAACTTCTACACGTTGTTCCTTACAGCTCCCTTGTCCTTCATAATGAAAAATATAACGAGCTATTTGATAAAGGAAACAACCAAGGTAAGTTAAAAGCTTTACTACACAATAAAGCTATTACAAACTTATTAGCTAAAATGGCACCTACAAAACCTGAAGGCGTCTTAATCGATCAATTCACACAACCTGATACATACTATAAATATTTAGCAAAACAAAAACAGGTACAGCGTGAGAATGTTTACTTCGCAACGAAAGGCGAAAGTGTCCATTTAGCAGTAGCCGCTGCTTCTATTTTAGCTCGCTACTCATTCGTAAAACAGTTTGACGAACTAAGTAAAAAAGCTGGTATGCCACTTCCAAAAGGTGCTGGTAAACAAGTTGATATCGCTGCAGCTAAATTAATTCAAAAGCTTGGTAAAGAACGATTACCTGAGTTTGTGAAACTGCATTTCGCTAATACAGAGAAGGCGTTTCGCTTATTAAAATAGTATCGACAAAAACAGGAGCCTACAAACTCCTGTTTTTTGTTTCGCCCTACTATTGTCCTTGTAATTATGTCACAACATAAATATACATATTATTAAAATTAAAGAAGATAATTCCTATTACTATTTCTATAAATGATTCTAAACATCTTACTAGGTAATCCCATGAAAGACAATTCAAAATTAGGGAGAATATCCAACTATTAAGTGAGCAACAGGAGTTCCAAAATTTAATCGAAAGATATGGTAGATCATTCCTATTAAATTTTCGGATTCGAAAATTTATCGTGAAACACGATGCACAACAAGCTACAACACTTCTGTGAGGAATTTGAATTCATGATTAGAAGAAAAGGATTGTTTACATAAGGAGGGAATTCATATGGACGCTGTGAAAGTTAAAAAATTATTATATGTTTTCATACACCTCGTAGGTCCACTTTCTTACTTCATTATTTCTACTGTTTGGGGCACTTTCTTCACTACTAAATCCACATTCGAAAACATATCTGATAGCCTTAGCGTTATGGCCATCTATTACGTGTTCATAAGTTTACTGTGGTTTTTCTATTTCGATCGATTAGACAAAGACATAAATAAGATTACAAAAGAAATTAACGATAATATGATGTAACACATAACAAAGGAGAGCCCTTAAGACTCTCCTTTGTTATGTTAGCTTCGTTTCTGCTTCTTATTAGATGAAGGTACTTTATGAGAACCTGTTTCATGTGTCGTCGTTCCTTGTCCTTCTACTTCTGGAGAACCAAGGCTTGACCTTGAATGATCTTTTTTCACTTTTTTACTCATTTTATACTCACCCCTTCGCGTTACTTTTTGCTACGGGGTCATAAACTATGCAAACAAAAAAGCGAGAGGAAATCCTCTCGCTTTTTTCATATTTTAGAACTCAGAAGAACCTGGAGTTCTTGGGAATGGAATTACGTCACGGATGTTAGCCATACCAGTGATGTACATTAGGAAGCGCTCGAAACCTAGACCGAATCCAGCGTGTTTTGTACCGCCGTATTTTCTAAGTTCTAAGTACCACCAGTAGTCCTCTTCGTTCATACCTAATTCTTTAATTCTGTCTACTAAAACGTCCATTCTTTCTTCACGTTGACTTCCGCCGATTAATTCGCCGATGCCAGGAACTAGAAGGTCAGTAGCAGCTACTGTTTTTCCATCTTCATTCATACGCATGTAGAACGCTTTAATGTCTTTCGGGTAGTCAGTTACGAATACAGGGCGTTTGAAGATCTCTTCTGATAAGTATCTTTCATGCTCTGTTTGTAAGTCAATACCCCATTCTACTGGGTATTTGAAGTCAGCACCTGATTCTTGAAGTACTTTAATTGCTTCTGTATATGTGATGCGACCGAAGTCAGAGTTAATCACGTTGTTCATACGCTCTAGAACTGTTTTATCAACGAAGCTGTTGAAGAAGTCCATTTCTTCTGGTGCATGCTCTAATACATATTTCATTGCATATTTCAGCATATCTTCTGTAAGATCCATTACATCGCCTAACTCAGCGAATGCAATCTCAGGCTCAACCATCCAGAACTCAGCAGCGTGGCGAGTTGTGTTTGAGTTTTCCGCACGGAATGTAGGTCCGAATGTATATACATCACGGAATGCTAATGCATACGCTTCAGCGTTCAGCTGTCCACTTACTGTTAAGTTTGTTTCTTTACCGAAGAAGTCTTTTGATTCATCAACTTGTCCGTCTTCACCTTTTGGTACGTTGTTTAAATCTTGTGTTGTTACGCGGAACATTTCGCCAGCACCTTCTGTATCACTACCAGTGATGATTGGTGTGTGAACATGTACAAATCCACGCTCTTGGAAGAACTGGTGAATCGCAAATGCTGCGATAGAACGTACGCGGAACGTTGCAGAGAATGCATTTGTTCTTGGACGTAAGTGAGCGATTGTACGTAAGTATTCAAACGTATGACGCTTCTTTTGAAGTGGGTAATCAGAATCTGATAAGCCCTCGATATCAATTTTTTCTGCTTTAATTTCAAATGGTTGCTTCGCTCCAGGCGTTGCAATTACTTTACCTTCTACTTTCACTGAAGAGCTAAGTGGAAGCTTTGCAATTTCTTTAAAGTTCTCTAATTCTGTATCGAAAACGATTTGAACGCTTTTGAAGAAGCTACCGTCGTTTAATTCGATGAAACCAAATGCTTTTGAATCACGTAAGTTACGAATCCACCCTGATACTTGTACTGTTTGACCTGCATACTTTTCTGTATCTCTATACAGACTTTTTACTAATGTGTTTTCCATAGTGAAATTCTCCTTTGCTGATATATTTAAATACAAAAAAACCTTTCATCCATAAAGGGACGAAAGGTTAAACTTCGCGGTACCACCCAATTTGTCATAAAGACCAACTTTAACTCGTATGTAATACATACTTCCCGGTTTGTAACAGGCCGGATTCCCGTCTAAGTCTACTCTTGAATACAAGATTCAATTTCGGTTAGCAACTCCAAGGTGTTCTTCACATATACCGCCTCATCAGGCTCTCACCGCCCCTGACTCGCTTTGGATTATAGTATATACTACTTTTCCTTATCATCGTCTTTCATTTTGTTAAACTAAAATTAATGTACTACATTCGAGAGAAAGATGCAAGATGCCAGAAAATATATAAGCGATTTTTGTAATATATCGACTTACCGACATCTGTCGACGATTGTGCAATAAAAAAATTGCCGGAATGAATCCGGCAATTTTCTAATTACTTACGTAACTCCGCACCAAATTTCTCTTCTACCGTTGTTAATACACGGTTATGCGCTTCTGTTACTTCTTCATCTGTTAACGTACGTTCTGCATCGAAGTAAGTCATAGAGAATGCAAGTGATTTCTTGCCTTCTTCCATTTTTTCACCTTCGTATAAGTCGAATAGTGTTACGTCTTTCAGAAGTTCTCCGCCAGCTTCAGCAATGACTTGCTTCATTTCACCAGCTTTTGTTTCTTTTGTTACCACAACAGCCATGTCACGTGTCATAGATGGGAAACGCGGAATTGCTGAGTAGTAAGTTTCTTCAGCGTCTGCACCGAATACTTTTACAAGAGATAGTTCAAATACGAATGTATTTTTCACATCTAATTGTTTTTCTGCTTCTGGGTGCAATTGACCGATGAAACCAATTACTTCGCCATCTAATACGATATCAGCTGTACGGCCTGGATGCATACCTTCACGTTTTGCTGGTGCATATGTGATTTGGTTTGAAACGCCAAGTACGTCGAATAGTCCTTCTAGTACACCTTTCATAACGAAGAAGTCTACTACTTTCTTCTCACCTTGCCATGCATGGTGAAGAGCAAGACCTGTCATAACACCTGCAAGGTGTTGTTCTTCTTTCGGAAGTTCTCCTGCTTCTGTTGGTAAGAAGATAGAACCTACTTCGTATAAAGCAACGCTGTCGTTTTTACGAGCAACATTGTATGAAACTGCTTCTAGCAATTGTGGCACTAAGCTTAAACGAAGTTGGCTACGCTCTTCGCTCATTGGAAGCGCAAGGTTTACAGGTGCTTTTTCGTTTGGCTCAACCATGTATTGTTTCGCTTTGTCAGCGCTTGTTAATGAATACGTGATTGCTTCATATAAACCAGCACCCTCTAAGAAGCGACGTACTTTACGACGTTTCGTTTGTGCTGATGTTAATTTACCACGAGTCATCGTTCCAGAAGGTAATGTAACTGGAATGTGGTCATAACCGTATAGACGGCCCACTTCTTCTACTAAGTCTTCTGAAATTGTAATATCAGGACGACGTGCTGGTACATTTACATGGAATGTTCCTTCTACTTCTGTGAATGGGAATTTCAAGTTTGTGAACATTGTACCCATTTCACTCGCAGAAATGTTTGTACCTAATACACGGTTTATTTTTTCAGCAGTAACAGATACTGTACGCTCTTGTACTTGTAAGTTGTCAGCTTCTACTACACCTTCAAGTGCTTCTCCGCCAGCGTATTTCGCCATTAAAGCAGCTGCGTGTTGAATTGCTTCAAATGTACGTGTTGGGTCAATTCCTTTTTCGAAACGTGCACTTGATTCACTACGAAGACCTAAGTCTTTTGATGTGCGACGCACTGTTTGACCTGCAAAGTATGCAGACTCAATTAGAACGTTTACTGTCTCATTTGTAACTTCAGAATCCGCTCCGCCCATTACACCAGCAACAGCTAAAGCTTTTGTTCCGTTTGTAATTACAAGGTGGTGGCTTTGTAATGTACGCTCTTGATCATCTAACGTTTCAATTTTTTCGCCTTCTTTTGCAAGACGAACAACGATTTCTTTTGAACCTAATTTATCGTAATCGAATGCATGTAACGGTTGACCGTATTCCATTAAAATGTAGTTTGTAATATCAACTACATTGCTAATTGGACGAATGCCAGCTGCCATAAGACGAGTTTGCATCCACATTGGTGATGGACCAATCTTTACGTTTTTAACCATTTTTGCAATGTATAATGGGTTTTCTTCTTTCGCTTCTACACTTACAGAAATATAATCAGAAGTTTTTTCTGCTGTTTCTTGTAATTCGATAGCTGGAAGTTTTACTTCGCGGCCGTAAATAGCAGCCACTTCATATGCAACACCTAACATGTTTAAGCAATCTGCACGGTTTGGTGTTAAACCAAGCTCAAGTACTTCATCGTGTAAGTTTAAAATTTCAAGTGCATCCGCACCAACTTCAGCGTCACTTGGGAAGATGAAGATACCATCTGCATAGTCTTTTGAAACTAACTTTCCATCAATGCCAAGCTCTTGAAGAGCACAAACCATACCGTGAGAAGCTTCACCACGTAGTTTTGCTTTTTTAATTTTGAAGTTACCAGGAAGTACAGCACCAACTTTTGCAACTGGTACTTTTAAACCTTTTGCAATATTAGCAGCTCCACAAATAATTTGAACTGGCTCTTCTTCACCGATATCGATTAAGCATTTGCTTAATTTATCAGCTTCTGGGTGTTTTTCACATTCTAATACGTGACCAACTACAACACCTTTTACACCTTTATTTAATACTTCAACGCCTTCTACTTCAATACCACTTTTCGTGATTTTGTCTGCTAGTTCTTGTGCTGTTACATCTTTAATATCTACATACTCTTGTAACCAACGATATGATACGAACATATTTATCCTCTCCTTCCCTTACGCTCGTTTGAATTGTTGTAAGAAACGTACATCATTTGTATAGAAATGACGAATGTCATCTACGCCGTATTTCAACATTGCGATACGCTCTGCGCCCATACCGAATGCGAAACCTTGATATTCTTTTGAATCATAACCAGCCATTTCAAGTACGTTCGGGTGAACCATACCTGCGCCTAAAATTTCAATCCAGCCAGTTCCTTTACAAGTGCCGCAACCTTTACCGTGACACATCATACAAGAAATATCCATCTCTACAGATGGCTCTGTGAATGGGAAGAAACTTGGACGAAGACGGATTTCACGATCTTCACCGAACATCTTTTTCACGAATACTTGCAGTGTACCTTTTAAGTCACTCATACGAATGTTTTTATCAATTACAAGACCTTCAATTTGCATGAACTGATGTGAATGCGTCGCATCATCATCATCGCGGCGATACACTTTACCAGGACAGATAATTTTGATTGGGCCTTTTTCTTTATTATTTTCCATCGTACGTGCTTGCACAGAAGATGTATGTGTACGTAGTAACGTTTCTTCTGTAATGTAGAATGTATCTTGCATGTCACGTGCTGGGTGATCTTTCGGTAAGTTTAGTGCTTCGAAGTTGTAGTAGTCTTTTTCTACTTCTGTTCCTTCAGCTACTTCATAACCCATACCGATGAATACATCTTCAATTTGTTCAACAACAGCTGTTAACGGATGGTGACAACCTGTTTCAACAGGACGACCTGGTAGTGTAACATCAATTGTTTCAGTAGCTAATTTCGCTTCAATTACTGCTTTTTCTAAGTTACCAATTTTGTCTTCTAGACGCGTTTGAATCGCTTCACGTACTTCATTTACTAATGCTCCCATACGCGGACGCTCTTCTGCTGATAATTTTCCCATGCCGCGTAATACTTCTGTAATTGGACCTTTTTTCCCTAAATACGCTACGCGTACGTCGTTTAAGCCCTTTAGCTCTTTCGCTTCTTCAATAAGCTCTAACGCTTTTTGCTTTAGCTCTTTTAAACGTGCTTCCATTTGGAACCCTCCTAATTTTAAAAATAAAAAAACCTCGCTCCCAAAAAGGGACGAGGTAAATTCGCGGTACCACCCTAAATTGACAGAACAAGTCTGCCCACTCATTAGTTATAACGATCAATTCTGACCGGAACGCCTTTACATATATATGGTCCTGGCGTCAACTCCAGAGGTGAATTCACTTCCGTCTACCATAAGAATGCTTTCAGTCTAAGGCATTCTCTCCCTATATGGCGATTTTGTAAGTTACTCTTCTCTATCAACGTTTTTCGTTATTTAACTTTTAATATAATATACTTCAACTTATTATAAGAAGTTTTTTATTTGTTCGCAACTGGGCTTTGCAAATAATACGTTAAAATCCCTGCTGCAACCGCAACATTTAATGATTCTGCCCCACCGTAAATCGGAATATACAAGTTTTGATCCGTTTTTGCAAGAATTTCTTGGCGTACGCCATTTCCTTCATTTCCAACAATTAATGCAAAACTTCCGGCCGGAGTTACTTCACCATACGGAACTCCATTTTCAAGAGCTGTTCCATATACAGGAACGTTATTTTCTTTTAACTTGTCTACCCATTCTTCTAAGTCCCCTTTTACAATTGGTAAGTGGAAAATAGAACCTTGTGTAGAGCGGAGTACTTTACTATTGTAAACATCAACACAACCTTCTCCAAGCACAACGGCGTGAATACCAGCTGCATCAGCTGTACGAATAATTGTTCCTAAATTACCTGGGTCTTGCAGGCCATCTAATAAAAGGAATTTCCCATCAGTAAGAGCTACTTCTTTCTCATGCTTCTCACAAACAGCAAATACACCTTGTGTCGTTTCTGTTTCACGAAGTACTTTTACAATCGCCTCAGGTACGATATACATTTCCACATCATTAACTGTCCAATCTTTCGGAAGATCCGTCTGATCTGAAACGATAAGTTCTGTTACAATTCCTGCCTTCAAAGCTTCCTCGACTAAGTGGAATCCTTCTACAAAAAATAAACCTTTTTTATCGCGTTCTTTTTTCGTTTGCAGCTTTTTCCACTGCTTTACACGCGGATTTTGTACTGAATCAATGTTTTTCATAATATGTATTTCCCTCTCTTCTTGTCTTATCATTATAGCCTATTTTTCATACATATTTACATAAAAAAGAACAAAAACTAACGTCAGTTTCAATTCTGAAGAAGAGGTGAAAGCAATGAGTTTTAATTTACGCGGTGCCGTATTAGCGAATGTATCTGGTAATTCACAAGATCAATTACAAGAAACAATTGTCGATGCAATTCAAAGCGGTGAAGAAAAAATGCTTCCAGGTCTTGGCGTTTTATTTGAAGTTATTTGGAAAAACGCTGATGAAAATGAAAAGCACGAAATGTTAGAAACACTAGAGCAAGGATTAAAAAAATAAGCAATTTGAAAATCACCTTCGCATAAGCAAAGGTGATTTTTTTTACGGAAAAATTTTTCTTCTCCTAAACATTTCTACTTTACTAACGAACTATGATGGAGTACAATGTTCAAAATACATTTAAACCGATCGATTTTTCTTCGTATACATCATTAGATAAAAGGAGTGAATGTTTTATGCACCGTATTACGCTTGAACAAGTTTTTAAACATCACATTACACAAAAATACGTAAACCGTTCTGGAATGGTCCACGCGATCGCTGTCGCTTACCATGCGTTTCACCTAGCCAAAAAGCATCACGCCTCAGTCGATGCTGCGACAAAGGCCGGTTTCCTTCATGATATCGGACATCATACGTGGTACACAGGCGGCGAATGGGACTATGACTTATATAAAAAGAATGATATCCATGCAATTAAAGGCGCAGAAAGAGCACATAAATTGCTTATTAGATTGGGAGAGCATCCAAAACTAGCAAAAGAAATTTCTATCGCAATCCTTCTGCATACAGATTCTTTCTTAGTGGAACAAGAAATTGAAAGAACATCTCTTCAAAGCATTATTAAATGGGCAGACGAAGCAGATGAAGAACCAGGCGGAGCTCATCATTATAGAACGATTTCTTATGAAAAAGCACTTAAAGCTATTCAGCAATTAGATCGATTGGTAGAGCGTGAATTGCAAATAGAGCAAGCCAAATTGAATAACAAGGCAGAACATAGTTATCAATGAGAAAGAGGCATCACTACAGGGTGATACCTCTTTTATTATTTTATGGAAAATAAACCTTTATCCCGCATTAACGGGCAGTAAGACCCCCACCTCGAAATTCAGCAAAGACGAGGAAGTTAGGTGGGGAATCAACTGCCCGTAAAAGCCCGATTGGTGAGGGCTGATAATCAGTGGGGGATGAACCTCCCCAATGATTAAAGTTTCACTTTATATGTAATATTTAAATGTTACATTCAAAAACAAATTACTTTATAATTAAATATATAAATATAAAAGAGGTGATTTTACAAATGCAACCCGCTACACAGCTTTCTAATGAACAGAAATACTCTATGTCATGGGGACAATTTATTAGCTCCGTTTTATTCGCTTTTTTCGGAACCGGACTTATTACTGTGTTCCTCGCAATGCCATTAACAATTTATACAGCAGGTCTTACAGATAAAAAACAAGTTGCCCTATATGAATCTATTGCAAATACTGCAAGTACCGTATTACAACTAGCTGTATTGTTATTCTTCATTTTTAAATTCGAACCCGCAAAAAAATTACTACTAAAATCTTTTAACTTTAAAACACTGAAAGAATGGCGCACATACGTATACTTACTTCTTTTCTTCGTTATCAACATCATACTCAATTACATCTTGTTAAATTATGTGTTCCAAGACGCAACAAAGCAGCAATCTTCCGCACTAAGCTTAGACGTCTTTAAGCAATATCAAATATTATTACTTCTCAGCTTTGCAATACTCACACCCATTTTTGAAGAACTTATTTTCCGTGGTTTTATACTTCGCTTCTTCTCAGAACGCTTTCCATTTTGGATTGCAGCCATCGTAACAAGTTTCTTCTTCGGTATCGCTCATACATACTCACTTGGGGTAATGGTAATTACTTTCTTTATGGGATTATTAATGGCCATTTTATGTAAAAAAACAAAGTCCATTATTCCAGCTATGTTATTTCATATTATGAATAACATGTTGGCATTCTTGAGTTGAAAAGAGGTATCATCGCGATACCTCTTTTTACTCTTTTCTCATAACTTCAAACTCTTCTGCGGTTAGCGTTTTTGATAATCCATATCGTTATTACCCATTTCCTTCAATTTATATATATCCATTAATAATATCCAAAATAAACCTTACGTAGTAAAATATAGCTTATTACATAAAAGGAGATTATATATGTTTAGCTTCCTTTGGATTGTTTATATGCCCCTTCTTGTTTTATGCGGATTTTTCGGTGGTATTTTTTTAATTATTACTAGTATTAAACATCGGAAATTATTTATTGGTTTAATGGGGGTACTTAGCTTTTCCTTTGTAACGCTACCTTTTGTTTTTTGGAGCATGGGGGTGAATAGCGAGACAATCCTCCCTATTTCAACTACTTTATATTGGATATTGTTTTCTTTAACTGGATTATCGGCAGGAGTAAGTGGATTACAAGCAAAAATTAAAAGTATACGCAACATAGGATTTATTATTTTTATTGCGGGACTACTGGGGGTTATTTTCTGGGAACTCATGTCTGCAGGTGATTCATTCTACATCTAATTGAATCCTTTTATAGGAAAACAAAAAGCAGGGAAATTAATTCCCTGCTTTTCTATTTGGTTTATTGCCTGATTGTAAGAAGAACGATAACACCCAAGCAATACCTGCTAGTATCGTTGCAATTAAGAAGGCATCGTTAATACCGTTAATTGCAGATAGCTTTGAAATTTGTCCATATAATAGTTGTGTGCTCATCGCATCTCCTGCTTGAGCTGATCCAGCTAAAGCAGCTAAGCTTTGACCCATGCCGTGTACTTTATCAACTAATATTGGGTTTGAAGTTGTTAACATGTTGCCGTAATCTGCTACGTGAGCAGTTGTTTGTTGCGTCATAAGTGTGATTAAAATCGCTGTTCCGATTGAACCAGCTACTTGTCTTGACGTATTTTGCGTTGCTGTACCGTGAGAAATTAATTTCATCGGTAGCGCGTTCATACCAGCTGTCATAATTGGCATCATAATGAATGACATACCAATTGAACGTATAATATAATCCGTCATAATAACACTATACGGTGTATCCATCGATAATTTTGTAAATTCATATGTCGCATAGGTCGTAATTGCCAATCCAATTATCGCTAATGGACGAATGCCATATTTATCGAATAATTTACCCGCTACTGGTCCCATGATCCCCATAATTAATGATCCTGGAAGAAGTAGTAAACCTGATTCAATTGGCGTAAAGCCGCGAATATTTTGCAGATATACTGGAAGTAATAACATACCTCCGAATAATGCCATCGTAACGATTGCATTAATTACTAAAGTAAAAGTAAATACTGGGTATTTAAACACTTGTAAATCAAGCATTTTATTGTCCGTTGTTAACTCTCTCCAAATAAATAATGCTAAACCAATTACACCAATGATAAGTGAAATAACAACTTCTGCACTAGTCCAACTATTATTTCCAGCCTCACTAAATCCGTACAGTAAGCTACCTAGTCCAATACTTGAACTAATTACACCAAATACATCTAATTTCGTTTTAGACACTGGTTGAGCGAGTGTAAAGAATTTTAAAGATAGGAACGTAATAATTAAACCGATAATAAACATCGCATAGAACATTAAATTCCAGCTATAGTTTTCAATAACCCAGCCTGTTACAGTTGGTCCAATAGCTGGCGCTAAAATCATTGCAACACCTAGTAATCCCATCGCTGCTCCGCGCTTATGAGGCGGGAATAACGTCATAAAGATGTTCATACCAACTGGCATTAAAATACCTGCACCGACCGCTTGAATAATACGACCTGTCATCATCATTGTAAAGTTTCCTGATATAGCACAAATGATAGACCCTACAGTGAAGAATAACATTGCTGCTACAAATAATTTACGATACGTAAATCGTGAAACTAAAAAGGCACTAATCGGTACTAAAATACCATTTACAAGCATAAATCCTGTAATTAACCATTGCGCCGTTGAAGTTGATACGTTAAATTCATTCATTAACGGAGGCAATGCAACGTTAATGATTGTTTGGTTTAAAATAGAAACGAACATGCCGAGAATTAATACTGTTACAACTGCTTTTACATTCACATTCTCTATAGGCATAGACGTTTGTTTTTTCGGCATTTCTTTTTCTTGTTTTACTTCTTCTTGCTTGCCTGTTTCTAATTCAACTACATTAGAAATTTCTACTTCTTGCTTTTGTTCATTTTCTTTTTCTTCTGCTTCTAGCTTACTTACTTCTATTTTACTTACGGCTGGGACTTGTTCTTCTCCCACGTTCGTTTTTTTCTTTCGTAAAAGACGATTTACAAGGAAGAAGACGATTATACAAAATAGTGCATATCCTACAATTGTAATTGAGGACATCTCATCTCCCCCTTACTTATGAATACGAACTGACACATTCATTCCAGGAACAATATTTACTGATTTACTATGATCTAAAGAAATTTTAACTGGTACAACTTGTTTTACTTTCGTATAGTTCGCTGTTGCATTACTTGATGGTAACATTGAGAATGTATTTGCTGTTGTTAACCCAACTTGTTCTACTTTCCCTGTTAACGTTGTATCTGGGTATGCATCTACATATACATCTACTGTTTGACCTTTTTGAACATCATCAATCACTGTTTCTTCAATGTTTGCTGTTACCCATAAATTGTTCATATCGAATGCGTAAGCAATCGGGCTACCAGCTCCAACGAAAGCATTTGTTGTTGCGTTTGATTGTACAACCGTTGCATTTTGTGGAATTGTTACATCTACTGTTTGTTCTCCATTAGCTGCCGCTACAGTAACAGCACCTAATTTATCGTTCTCATTATAATTTTTTCCTACTTCAGCTTTCCAGTCAGTTAGTTTACCTGCTACTGGCGAAGCAACCGGAATTACCTTTCCATCAATCTTTGCATTGTCTGTTTTTAAGTAATTTTCCGTTTGGTTGTAATAGTAATAACCGCCAATACCGCCGCCAACTAGTACAATTAATGTGATAATGTTGATAATTACCATTCTTCGAAACTGATTCATTGCATTCCTCTCCTTATATCGCATATAATTTTTTTCTAAACTATTTATGTCCTTATTGTTTAGATTGTTTAATTGTTAATTATATTAACCTTTTAACAAAAAAATCACACCATCTGCAGCGTAAATCGAAACTTATCTACCTGCGAGCGGTGCTGATTTCTGAAGGACTATCGTTTATAATTATAAATAATTATTTTGAATCTACAACCGACAATTTACGTATGAAATGTTGCTTAAACAACAATATAATACCAATATGTTGTTTAAGTATAGAAAATTAAACGAGGAGAAGTAAAATGTCTATTAAAAATACAAATGATCCACGTGTAAAGCGAACGAGACAACTCATTCAGGATGCTTTTGTCGCTTTAGTAGGCGAAAAAGGCTTTGAAAATGTAACTGTGCAACATATCGCAGAACGCGCTCCTGTAAATCGCGCTACATTTTATAGCCATTACCATGATAAATATGACCTATTAGACAAAAGTATTGAAGAAATGTTAGAGAAGCTAGCAGAAGTAATTAAACCGAAAAATAGAAATAAAGAAGATTTTCAACTTACATTCGATTCACCTCATCCTACATTTTTGGCTTTATTCGAACATATCGCAGAAAACGTGAACTTCTATAACGTTATGCTTGGGGATAAGGCTGCCGGAAACTATTCTTATAAAATGATGAAAACGATACAAGTGCATTTAACATTAAGCTTGTCTATTTCACAACCAGATGACGAAGATCTTATGGTTCCTCGTGATATTTTGATTAGTTATGTGACAGGGGCTCACATCGGAATGATTATGTCATGGTTAAAAAGAGGAATGATATATACCCCGCATTTTATGGCGATGCAATTAACTCGTTTAATTATTTTAGGCGCTCATACTGCAGCGGGATTAGAGCGACCTTTTTAAAACACAAAAAAGCGAAGGAAAATCTCCTTCGCTTTTTCTATTAATTAAATGTAATGTTATGTACAGCATCCTTATCAAGACGTTTAATAACTTCTACAATTAACTTTACTGCATTTTCATAATCATCACGGTGTAACATTGCTGCATGTGAATGGATATAGCGCGTTGCAATTGTAATTGCCATAGAAGGAATACCGTTTACAGCAATGTGAATCGCACCCGCATCAGTTCCCCCGCCGGCTACTGAATCATATTGATACGGGATTTGTAATTCATCAGCAACATCAACTACGAAATCACGTAAACCTGTATGTCCAATAACAGAAGCATCATATAAAATGATTTGTGGTCCATCGCCCATTTTACTTTGCGCTTCTTTTGACGTTACACCCGGTGTATCTCCAGCGATACCAACATCTACTGCGAACGCGATATCTGGTTTAATATAATTCGCAGATGTTTTTGCGCCACGAAGACCAACTTCTTCTTGTACAGTTCCAACGCCGTATACAACGTTTGGATGCTTTTCATCTTTTAATTGTTTTAATACGTCAATTGCAATTGCACAACCGATTCGGTTATCCCATGCTTTTGCAAGTAACATTTTTTCATTCTTCATCACTTGGAATTCAAAATAAGGTACAACTTGATCTCCTGGTCGTACGCCCCACTCCATCGCTTCTTCTTGGCTAGAAGCACCAATATCGATGAACATGTCTTTAATTTCAACTGGCTTTTTACGTGCTTCTGGAGGTAAAATGTGCGGTGGTTTTGAACCAATTACACCTGTTACATCTCCTTTACGCGTTACAATCGTCACGCGCTGTGCAAGCATAACTTGTGACCACCAGCCACCAACCGTTTGGAAACGAAGGAAACCTTTGTCATCAATTTGCGTAATCATAAAGCCAACTTCATCTAAATGACCTGCAACCATAATTTTTGGGCCGTTTTCTTCCCCTACTTTTTTCGCAACTAAACTTCCTAAATTATCAGTAGAAAGTTCGTCCGCAAACGGCTCAATATATTTCTTCATTACTTCACGTGGCTCACGTTCATTACCAGCAATACCACGTGCATCCGTTAATTCTTTTAGCATTGTCAATGTCGCGTCTAATTTTGTCATTGCCAACACCCTCCTTTTTCTTCAGTCAATTCATTATACAATAATTAAATTGAAATATTCAAAAATTAAATTAGTATCCTTGTGTTTGACGCTGATGATTAACTTCATTTTTATCTAAATATGCTTTTTCAATCTCTTCTTGCTCAAATTCAAGTGCTTGTCCAAGTCGAAGATAGCTCGTAAATAATTCAATATAGTTTGTAATAGATGGTTGATCTGTAAAACGAATTACTTTCGCATATGTGTCTAAGAAAATTTCCACTTGTGTTTTATTCGTTTGTGCACATTTATAGAATAGGAAGTTTTTATCAATACTTAAATCAATTCCGATTGATAAAATAAAATGCAAACCATCTACGTATTCTTCTAATATTACTTCACGTTCCGAAGCTGGTTTGTTGCTCCAATATTTAAAACAACGTGTTTCATTTGCAAGTTCTCCAATTTCTACAAGAAGAGCTAACATTTTTTCTTTTAACAATTTTTTCGGTTGTAAGTCATGTTCTTTTGCAATACGGTCATCTAATTCTTTTTGTAATTTAAATAGTTGTAGTAAGTCCATTCTATTGTCCTCCTCCAACATCGCATGTTACGCAACAATGTTGTTTCATCTCAAAGTTCATTATTATGTTTCAGTTCTTATGAATAAGTCAGCTATCTACCTCTTTATAAAATAGCTTGTCCTTAATTTGCAAATACGTTTCAGTCATCGCTCTTAAATTGTTCATCTGATGAAAGTTCCATATCATCTTTCCATTATAGCAGTGTCGTTTCGGCTAGGAAAGATACTCTTCTTTCCAAACGTGCATAATTAAAAAAAGCCAGGAGGATTCTCCTGACTTCATATATATATTCTTCTATATCACTATAGTTTTTATGTTGATTTTGTCATATCGATAACAACACATCCGTTAGTCTTTAGAACTTCAAACTTCTCTCTGAATACAAACAAAAAACCTTAGAAGAAAATTCTTCTAAGGTTTCAACTAATTAATTAGTTAATGTTGTTTTTTGCAACTGTTGCTAATTCAGCGAAAGCTTTTTCGTCATGAACAGCTAAGTCAGCAAGCATCTTGCGGTTAACTTCGATGCCAGCATTTTTTAAACCGTGCATTAAGCGGCTGTAAGAAAGACCATTCATACGAGCTGCTGCGTTGATACGTGTGATCCATAATTTACGGAAGTCACGTTTCTTTTGACGACGGTCACGGAATGCATACATTAGAGATTTCATAACCTGTTGGTTAGCAACCTTGAATAATGTATTTTTTGAACCGTAGTAACCTTTTGCTAATTTTATAACTTTTTTACGACGTTGACGAGTAACTGTACCACCTTTTACTCTTGGCATAATATTACCTCCTAATTGTTCTATATATCAGCCGAACTTATTTTAAGTTGTCAAGCATTTGACGAATGCGTTTGAAGTCACCAGCGCTTACTACACCAGCTTTACGTAGTTTACGTTTAGCTTTTGTAGATTTGTTAGCGAATAAATGGCTTGTGTAAGCGTGAGAACGTTTCAGTTTACCTGATCCAGTCTTTTTGAAACGCTTTGCAGCGCCGCGATGAGTTTTTTGTTTAGGCATAGGTATTTCCTCCTCTATCTATTACTTATCGTTTTTCGGTGCTAAAACTAAGAACATACTGCGTCCTTCCATTTTAGGCTTAGATTCAACTGTACTAACTTCAGCACAAGCTTCTGAGAAGCGATCTAAAACACGTTGACCGATTTCTTTATGAGTAATGGCACGTCCTTTAAAGCGAATTGACGCTTTAACCTTGTCGCCTTTCTCTAAAAACTTGATAGCATTACGAAGTTTTGTGTTAAAGTCGTGTTCATCAATTGTTGGACTTAAACGAACTTCTTTCATGCTAATTACTTTTTGATTTTTGCGCTGCTCTTTTTCTTTCTTCTGTTGCTCAAAGCGGAATTTACCGTAGTCCATAATGCGGCATACTGGCGGTTTCGCATTTGGAGCAACTAATACTAAATCAAGATTAAGATTTGCAGCTAAGTCTAAAGCGTCATTACGAGACTTGATTCCAAGTTGATCGCCATTTGCGCCAACTAAACGTACTTCACGTGCACGAATTTGCTCGTTAATCATCATATCCTTGCTAATAGTAAGCCACCTCCAAGGTTTTCTCAGAACATATTTTGTAGTCATAGAACCCGACAAAAAAAGTGCGGGCATACGACACCCACACTTGTAAAATCTTAAGTAAGAAATACATTTACCTGCTAACTGCGAATGCGTCCATCAGGTGAGAAGCGGGTGCTTCTACTTGTTCCACAAAACAATATTCTATTATCCTTGATGAGTTTATCATAGGACATGACGTCTGTCAAGAAGACGCGATGTGTTTTACTAACAACAAGAAATATTGTAACAAACAACTAACATACTTGCAATACTTTTTTATGATAAGTGGTACATGGTTATTTTTTCCAATTCTCCTCAAGTATATTACATAAAAAAGCCGCGGTATACCGCGGCTTTTTCTTATCGTTTTCCTTCTACTTTAATCATGTCAACAAAAGCATCTAATGCGATTGTTTCTGATTTTTGTTCACCATATTTACGTACGTTTACGCCGTTTTCAGTTACTTCATTGTCACCTACTACAAGCATGTACGGAATTTTTTGCATTTGTGCTTCACGGATTTTGTAACCGATCTTCTCTTCACGAGTGTCTAATTCAACACGGATACCCGCACGACGCAATTCGTCTTGTACTTTCTTCGCATAGTCTAAATGTACTTGCGGAGAAACTGGAATTACTTGTACTTGAACTGGAGCTAACCAAGTTGGGAATGCACCTTTGTATTCTTCAATTAAGAAGGCTACGAAGCGTTCCATAGTTGATACAACACCACGGTGAATTACAACTGGACGATGTTGCTTACCGTCTTCGCCAACATAAGTTAATTCAAAGCGTTCTGGAAGTAAGAAGTCTAATTGTACAGTTGAAAGTGTTTCGTCTTTTCCAAGAGCAGTACGGACTTGAACATCAAGTTTTGGACCGTAGAATGCCGCTTCACCTTCAGCTTCATAGTAATCAAGACCCATTTCATCCATAGCTTCTTTTAACATACCTTGTGCTTTTTCCCACATCTCATCATCCGCATAATACTTTTTAGTATCTGCTGGGTCGCGATAAGATAGACGGAATGAGTAGTTCTCTAAACCGAAATCTTTGTACACTTCTAGCGTTAAGTTTACAACACGTTTTAACTCTTCTTTAATTTGATCTGGACGAACGAAAATGTGCGCATCGTTTAAAGTCATTCCGCGTACACGTTGTAATCCAGATAACGCACCTGACATTTCATAACGGTGCATTGTTCCAAGTTCCGCAATACGGATTGGTAATTCACGGTAGCTGTGAATATCATTTTTATAAACCATCATATGGTGAGGACAGTTCATTGGACGAAGAACTAATTCTTCATTATCCATTTCCATTGATGGGAACATGCCATCACGGTAGTGATTCCAGTGACCAGAAGTTTCATATAACTCTCTACTTCCTAATACTGGAGTGTATACGTGATCATAGCCTAAGCTTGCTTCTTTATCAACGATGTAACGCTCGATAATACGACGAATTGTTGCACCCTTTGGTAACCAAAGTGGTAAACCTTGTCCTACTTTTTGGCTATTAGTAAATAGTTTTAATTCTTTACCTAATTTACGGTGATCGCGCTCTTTCGCTTCTTCAAGCATACGTAAGTGCTCATCTAATTCTGCTTTCTTAACGAATGCAGTACCGTAAATACGTTGTAACATTTTATTATTGCTATCGCCGCGCCAGTAAGCACCTGCAACGCTTAATAATTTAAACACTTTAATTTTCCCTGTAGATGGAAGGTGAACACCACGGCAAAGGTCGAAGAATTCGCCTTGCTCATAGATTGAAATAACTGCATCCTCTGGAAGATCGTTAATTAAATCTAATTTTAACTCATCACCAATTTCTTCAAAGCGACGAAGTGCTTCTGCACGTGGTACTTCGTGACGAACGATTTCTAAGTTCTCGTTCACGATTTTTTGCATTTCTTTTTCGATTTTCTTGAAGTCTTCAACTGTAATTGCTTCTTCCATATCAATATCGTAGTAGAAGCCATTTTCGATTACTGGACCAATACCAAGTTCAAGCTTAACATCTTTATATAAACGTTTTAACGCTTGTGCTAATAGGTGGGCTGTTGAATGGCGTAAAATGTATAAGCCATCTTCAGAATCTAATGTAATAATAGAAACTGCTCCATCTTCTTCGATTGGTGTAACAAGATCAATCATCTCATCGTTTAATTTTCCAGCCACAGCTTTTTTCTTTAAGCCTGGGCTAATAGAAGCTGCGATTTCTTCAGTTGTTACGCCTTTTGGAAACTCCTTCACAGCTCCATCAGGGAAAGTAATTTTAACTACATCTGCCATCACTGGTCACTCCTCTTTTTCTCAAAATAAAAAACACTCATCCCGTAAAAAGGGACGAGTGTTGAATTCGTGGTTCCACCCTTGTTCCAATTAACATAATCGTTAATTGCTCAAGTTCAACATAACGGTGTTGTCCGTTAGCAATTACTAAAAGAATCGTTCACTGCTAAAGTTTAGAGGTGGTAAGTAATAATCCCGTAATAGGAAGCTCACACCCTAAGGCTTCCCTCTCTGAAAATCGTAGAAAACTACTCATGTCCTCATCATGACATTTCAATATATTTCATTTATGTAGGTAATTATATGCTCAAAAACTTAGAAAATCAAGGGCGTTACCTTTATTTTTAAATTTTTCACATTGCGCTCAAAATCATGTAATCCATGTAATTGGACCCGTTCTTGAAACACATTTCGCAAAGTAATAATCATATTATGGTCTTGTTCTTTCGTATATAAATAAATCTTTTTTGGCGAAATAGAAAGAAGCGGCGCAATTACTTTCGTATCAATATATACATCATTTTGTTTTAATAATTCCTCATCTATATATTGGACCAACTTCTCCTGTTTTAAACGTCTACCTTTATCATCATAAAAGATAAAGCTTTCATCAAAAACAAGATGCACACAGGACAATCGTGATTTACGGCTACTCACTTGTTGCCGAAGCGTCTCAATAAACATTTGGTATTCTTGTTCCATCTTATACTCATCAATTGCCACTTCCGCAAGTTTAGCCACCATTTCCCTATATGTACGAAGACGAAAACGGATATATGATGAAAACGAGAATGAGAGCGGATCACAAAGCCAATTATTTAAAGAAGACTTAATATATGACTCAAATGCGTTACGCGTTAAATCCTGAGCTACCCCTTTTCTTCTTCCCTTTAAAATCTCATGTGCCATGTGCAATATTTGATGACACTCTTCTTGTTCTTCATAAAAAAACTTTTCTTTTAAGATCGTATAAATCCACTCATTTTGTTTCACATTCACAATGAAATACACCATTACTGGCAATAAGATCTTTTCAATATAATTCGATTCACGTACTGGTATGTGAATCACCACTTTTTGTTCCTGTAAATACACACTCGTTTCCTTATATAATACTTCCGCTCTTTTCAGCAATTGTCTATATACGTGCATAGCATCATTTTTTTCTTCGAAGCAAATTTCAATCACTTTTGTCCCCCCTTTTATCCCTGCTCTAAAGGACTGTATCTATACGTTACAAATCCTATAAGAGTCCGTCCCGCGTGAAGTTCACTCTTAGTAGAATTACATTTCCTATCGTTAGAAAATCCACTCAATATGGCTTGCTAATTTTATATATATTAAGGGAGGGAGAAAAAAATGATACAAGCTACTATGAATTTTTTTATTGTATACTTTACTCATTACTAAAGGGAGGTATCTGAATGTTTGAATATAAATTCGTAAAAGTCGAATTTCATTGGGGGCTCACTCGCTCAAAACTAGCTGAAGACTACCAAGAAATTATTCAAGAACATGCTAGAGATGACTGGAGGTTCGTACAGATTGTTGCCCCTACGATTGGCAGTTCTGGACAACCTGAATATTTCGATCTCATATTTGAAAAGAAAATATCACTATAATACAAAAGAGCAAGCTTCTCTGAAGTGACCCCATGCCCATCAACTTAAGAAATAAGACTACCCCCAAGTGTCAAAAAACGTTATTC
>NZ_JBMDKC010000339.1:0-435 GCF_057809515.1 Bacillus sp. FG16 | reverse complement strand
TAATTTTGTGATTTCTTCCTTAGAAACTACTTGTACGCTCATCATATCCCCTTCTCTATTTTATTCTTTAAAATATTCAAATAAATCTTATCATGTAATTATAAATATATAAATTGAACTCCTTACTTTCTCAACATAGTTGCAAAAACTCCTATATTTTTGTAGTTTAGTTGCAATCTCACATTAATCTCCGTCGCTTTCATAAAGCATATAAATTTCATTTTACTTTTTTGCTAATGTATAAATACTTAACATATGAAAGTAGTACTCTTCATGAGAAGATATATTTATTTTCTTTTTGTAAAACAAAATCCATTTTCTTAAAAAATATGGTTTTTTACTAATTTTAACGCCCTCTTCTTTTAATTTTCGAAATACCAATAACCAATATTGAAAATGATTTTTTCCTTCCTGATAAAACGTAGGGTAAACTAC
>NZ_JBMDKC010000338.1:0-435 GCF_057809515.1 Bacillus sp. FG16 | reverse complement strand
CCAATTGTTAGACACAGTCTAACAATTGGAGGTGCAGTTTTTCTATGGCTAAATTTACAGCTGATGAAAAAATACAAATCGTTCTACGTTATTTGAACGGAAATGAAAGTTATCGAGAACTGGGTAGATCGCTCGGTATAAGTGACACAATCATTTTGAATTGGGTAAACCAATATAAACAGAATGGTCTGGAAGCTTTTCTAAAACGATGTACAAATTACACACAACAATTTAAACTAGACGTACTAAACTTTATGATTGAAAACGGTATGTCCTTATTTGAGACGGCAGCTATCTTTAATATTCCTGCCCCTTCAACGATTTCTGTTTGGAAAAAACAGCTCGAAACACAAGGAATTGAAGCCCTTCAATCTAAGAAAAAGGGGCGTCCATCCATGAAAAAAGATTCAAATAAACAATTAAAACAACCTTTAG
>NZ_JBMDKC010000337.1:0-436 GCF_057809515.1 Bacillus sp. FG16 | reverse complement strand
TTTACGTAACTCAGCTTCCAGTTCCCATTTCTTCTCGCTTAGCTGGTTGCGTTCACCAAGCAATATTGTGTATTCTTCCTCACGATTTTGAAATTGTTCTTTTAACTTTTCAAGTTCCGCTTTTAATTCTGTTTGATGCATTCCATTCTCTCTCTCTTCAGAATGTTCATTTTTCTCTCTAATAACTTTTGCATCTTGGGCCAATGGTTTTATACTCTTTTTCGTTCCCGACCTCTTAGCGCGATTCCTAATGCCCTCTTTTTTCTCTCGTCGTTTTGCGACGTTGTGATACAATGTGCTTTCACTCACACCAAGACGATCTGCAATGTTTGCCCAGGATAGTTTTTCACCTCGTAATTTCTCCGCCTTCTCGCATAATGCATCCCAATTTCTTTCTTCAGCCAGTTGTTCCGCCATCGTCTCATTTCTCCCTTCC
>NZ_JBMDKC010000336.1:0-447 GCF_057809515.1 Bacillus sp. FG16 | reverse complement strand
AATAAAATTGATAACCGTCTGATTTCATTTCACCGACTGGGTTGCCATCTTCCATCGAACTGACTTTACTCCAACCTACAGTAGTAGCCATTTCATCCCATATCAGCCTTTGATTTCTTTCAACAGGTAGTTGTTCGGTTTTCAAAGGATAACCGATTCTGAAATAGTCACGATTATATGGATACTCTCCAAACCATACATCTAAAAATGCACTCGGTTTCTTGGCCTCAATCTCAATAATTGGAGGCGCTTCTATATTACCTTGATTGACGAAAGAAGTAGTGATTTCAGTGGACCAGTTTTGAGTGAATGTATGCGTATTTTTTTTACCTAGTTTATACGGCATTGGACAAATAAAAGTAATAACTCCTCTACCTCTATTGACTATTTCATCCAAATCGACAGAACCATCAATTAATGCTAAATAAGTCCTGTCTAACTCATCAT
>NZ_JBMDKC010000335.1:0-447 GCF_057809515.1 Bacillus sp. FG16 | reverse complement strand
GTTTAAAATCTTTTCCACTTGCTCTTTCTATAAAGATGTATTCTTCAGGAATACTGATCTCTGCTGCGGTTGCGAGTTGTCTCTCAATGGATTGATCTTTACTACTTACCCTAATATAGAAAAATTTCCTCATTATGTATTCCTTCCCCCATTTCAAATTCCATGTATAATCTATAATTATAAAAATTTGATGGTTATAAGATGTAATTATTATATTTTAGTGTCAAATTCTATACAATTTTCGTGACATGTTTCAAAAGTAATTATGTTATAATTCTGAAATATTACCCCCCCCTTAAACGCATCATGTCAAAAAGTATACTTTTTGACATGATGTAATCTATTATACCTATAATACATAAGGAGATGTAGAAAACGATTGAATATGAATATTCAAAAAAGATTAACTATTTTAACTACAGATGAAATAAATCAACTTTATAGTAG
>NZ_JBMDKC010000334.1:0-448 GCF_057809515.1 Bacillus sp. FG16 | reverse complement strand
AAAATGAGAAAATACAACGATGATATCTTATCCTTTGCGAAAGACCAAGTATATACCTATTACACAGAAAACCAGGAAGATTTCAAGAAAGTCGGAAAGATTTTACAAGTTATAATAGATGAAAATATTTCAGATCATACAGTATTTAAAGACATACAAACACGTGTATTTTCTATCCTAGACCGCCCTAAATTAACTGAGCTAGCAAATCAAATCCTGAATACTTCGAAGATAGATGAAAAAGCGTTCCGTTGGGAACGTATTGATGCATTAGCTTTACAATTCAAGAGACAAATTCGTCCTATTTTTATGACGATTGATTTTGTTACAACAGATATTGAAGATTCTCTTATGGATGCAATACATTTTTTAAAAGAAGTTTTTATGAAACGAAAAACTTTACTTAAATATGATATCGAAGATATTCCACAAACCTTTATACAAAATG
>NZ_JBMDKC010000333.1:0-453 GCF_057809515.1 Bacillus sp. FG16 | reverse complement strand
CTCCGCCAATCCTCGCTATTTCCGATAACATTTCTTGACACATATAGAGCATATCTCTCTTTTGTTTTGGCAATCCCTGTGTTGGGCACAAGTTCGCTGATTCATCAACTATAATGAAATAGCGTTCTTTGATTGGTGTATCTACAATGTTGGTAAAATAAGATTCTTTCATGCGTACTACCTGTTCTACCATCTTTTCACGGATACGATTCAACATATCAAATGCTTGCATGGGATTCTCAGCCACTTCTTCTACCTGTAATAAGTCCCTATAGGGACTAAACTCTAAACCTTCTTTTAAGTCAATGACATATAGTTTTACATGATTGGATTGCTGTAAAATTAAGCTGGTCATAATATTTTTGAGAAAACCTGTCTTGCCAAAACGAGTCATCCCACTCACGCACATATGCGGTGTTTTTTCAAAATCATGATAAATCATTCGATCTAACG
>NZ_JBMDKC010000332.1:0-453 GCF_057809515.1 Bacillus sp. FG16 | reverse complement strand
TGGCATACCCGTATGAGAAGAGCGGTTCACGTGATGGAGATTTCTATGATATGGCAAGAAGACTACTTACATGTGGTGTGAATAAGAAAGACGTGTTAGAAAGTTTACAACTCGCCTATCAGTATTTTGTACCTTTTAAGAAAGACTTTCCGTTTCAAACCGTGCAGGAGAAAGTGGAATCGGCGTGGAGGACGGTAAGTACAGGGGAAAATAAAGCGTATCAGGAAAGGAAAGGCGTCGAAATTGCGGTAGAAGATAGAAATAAAAATAGGGTGATTCCTAAGCCATTTAAAGTGGGGGCACATGCTGTGCTTTTCGAAGAAAAAGAGGACAAAGATGGAAATGTCATCACAAAACTCGTTTCGCGGAAAACACCGTATGTCACAAAAGAATTCCACAACATAGAACGTCCACAAGTGCTGTATGAAATCGAATGGCAGGAACAAAATCGAA
>NZ_JBMDKC010000331.1:0-457 GCF_057809515.1 Bacillus sp. FG16 | reverse complement strand
CTTATTTTCTTATCGTCAGTCTGAAATTATTGATAATTTAGCAGATTTATTAGATGAAATTACACACAAATTTGAAAATAAAGCGAAGAACACCACACGTAAAGAAGCGGTAGCGGAATTAGAAAAGGTACAAGGGAAAAATAAACATATTTTAAACTTGTTGCAAGCAGCCATTGATCATCCTGATGGCATCATTCAAGATACATTATATCCTATCGTTCACTCTTCCACGATTAGAGATATTATCAAGGATTTATCCAAAAACAATCGAGAATATAAAGAAAAAATCTATATAAAGATGCATGCTTCTTATCGTGGCCATTATAGAACTGCTATTTGTGATATTTTAAAGAGCCTCTCATTTCGATCGAATAATTTATCATATCAACCTATCATTGAAGCTCTTCATTTTATTCAGAAGCATAGTAATAGTAGTCAACGCTTTTTTTCTATGGAT
>NZ_JBMDKC010000330.1:0-459 GCF_057809515.1 Bacillus sp. FG16 | reverse complement strand
ATAAATATCTTTTTACAACCAAATGATTCTAACTTTTCAATTTGTAACCCTAAATTCTGATCTCTTGTACTTACACGTGCATATCCGACTAACTCCATTCAAACATCCCCTTTCAAACGTCTAAAAGATATAATTCTTATGTACATTTAATTCTAGACTATCTTTTAGATGAAATCAAGAAGAAAATTCTATTCAAATCATGTTGTTTTCATTATCAAAATACCATATCTAAAACTCTCAACTTTTAGACATACAAACAAAAAGAGTTAATCTTGATTTATTAAAATAATAGCCGGTCCTTCCACAACTACTCCAGCCACTTCTACTTTTACATGTGGCTCTACATGGATTGATGTAACTCCATCTCGTTTCTCTAACTCTTCACTTATATCTTTTGTAGATACGTTCTTTAGGTTCATTTTATAATTCCTCCTCTTTTCAGGTGTAAAGAATATAAAA
>NZ_JBMDKC010000033.1:0-52716 GCF_057809515.1 Bacillus sp. FG16 | reverse complement strand
TAGAACCTACAGTATCTGTTGAATCTTTCCCCAAAAATAAAGAAGGCTGAACCCCCCCATCATTACGCGTATAAAATCCCCAATAACTTCTTACAAGGCCATCCTCCTTTAATCGAACATTAGATTTCATTATCTCTACCCATCTAGGGTCATTCGATTGCCGAGAAGTCCTAATATTCATCCCTTCCAAAACATCCCCTTTAAGATGTTCAGCTGTAACATATCCTACAAGGTTGATTTTATTAGCCTGGACTTGAACTTGTTCTGCCGTTTGATTGATAGATGAGATGATATTGCCTTTTTTAACTGTAGAATTAATTTCATTACTCATTACAGATAACTGAGAAGTATGCGAATCCACCAAAGCTTTACTTCCAAATTGACCGTTTGCTTCTGTTTTCGTATAAACATCCTTCTTCTCTGCCTTTAGATCAATACTTTTAGACTGCTGGTTTATGCTTGTTTCAAAAGTTGATACCTTAGAGTTAAAGTCTGTGGTAGCTACTTTCTTAGCAATCTCGCCTACAAGTTGGTCATAGTTAGCATAGTCTTTCGGGTTTTCCATGAAAGTTGAAGGAGTAGAACCTTGTTGTAATAATGGTTGTGCAGCGTAAAGTACACCATTCCTTCTTATCCATATATCAGCTCTTAATGCCGTTACAGGTGTAGCAGGAGCTGTTATTTTAGCGGATAATCTAACCCATGTATTATTTACTAGCTTAGGCAATAATTCAGTTTGTAAAGATGTAGATCCGGTAGAACCATTGAAGAACTGAAGTTTGATAACTCCACCTTCTGTTTCTAAAAGTGCTTTGTTAGTGACATAGAACCATGCAGAGAATACATAATCTCCACTACCTGCAGTTACAGGTAATGTTTGAGATACACCGACGAATTGGCTTCCTGTATATCCAGAACTAGACATTTTCACTGAATTATAACCTTCATGAGTTACTGAAGAATCGGCGGCAACTGTTTTATTTGTTCCGACTCCTTGTAAAGTCCATTTCGTTGTACTTGGCGTTCTATTTGTCACAATACCGGAAGTAGGATGGATAACTCTATCTTCAAAAGCAGAGTTCATAATTATGTTATTATTTCCTAAAGCTCCAACATAATCTTGCATTTCTGTTGTTTTAACTCTTAAATCAATTTGATTGCTTAACTGTGTAATCTGTGAGCCCTGCTGTGTAATCTGTGTCCCTTGGTTTGTTTGTGTAGTCGTAAGAGTGTTAACTTTCGAGATAGTGCCGTCAAGGGACTGCTGCAGATTATTAGATTTAGTTTCTAATGATCCCGTGCGATTTGACACGCTTGTAATGTTTGAAGAAAGACTGTCTACGTCCTGTTTTAAAGTATTCTGCGTTCTCATAGTCTCAATACTATTAGGACTCCAAGGAGACTTAATAGAACCTGCTTCAAGTTTTAGCTTAGCTAACCATATATTTTTAGTGTTAACTTCTGCTACTCGTGGGAATCTGAAGCGGATAAACCAACCCTTTGTGTTTGGTTTTAAAGTGAAAGTATGGCTTTCACGTGACCAACTGAGCTGAGCATATGTTTTAGCTTCTGCTTCACTCCAAGAAGTACCGTCATGTTGAAATATGATCGTTTGCATTCCCGTCAAGTCCTGCTTTTGGTCAAACGATAGAGTCAAAGTCTCCCCCGCACTAAAACCGTGCATTAGATTCACATTTGTAGCTCCTATTTGGTAAAAAGCATCCGAGTAGCTAGAACATGTAAATTGGATATGATCCATGTTAGTTGCGTTTCTTGTACAGCCGTTAAACGTGTAAGCAGAATCATCATGTAATACAGCAATTTCGCCTTTTTCTCCTGAAGACTTATACAGGAAGTTCTCCCCACCGCCTTGTACTGCTTTTGTGATAGTTAGCATGTTAGTATCAACTGTTTGGATAATTTCGTTTGTTTTAACAACTAGCGTTGAAATGTCTTCAGGTGCAGTCCTCCAAGTGTAGAGCTTTGTCCCTATAGTCAATTGAGGTTGACTTTGTTGAAACCATGCAGTCCCGCCTGTATTCTCATTGACTTCAAACCTCATATAACTCTCAGGTGCAGCCCCGCTAACCGTTAGCATATCAGCCGTTACAGTAGTTTCTACATCGTATCTAGCCCATGTATTACTTACGTTGAATGATTTAGCGTTGTTACGTCCTCGGAAGAAGTATGATACGACTTTCGTTTGTCCTGCGGGTAATCCCTTAATACGCATATAAATGCTCACGTTAAGAATGTCCCCTACTTTAACAACTCCCCTGTCAGCTAGGTCTTTAAAGTTATAGCACAAGCTTGACCAACTAGACTGCGTTTCCGCCACTGCGTTGTCTTGGAAAGTATCTGCTGAAATTCTAGCCCCTGCACCTTTCAGAAGCCAACGCTTCAAAGGGTCATACGTTGTAGAATAGCCTTTGAAACTACCTGCGTCCATGAACAAGTTAGTTACATCATCGTTAATAGCTGAAACAGTTGACTCAATAGAAGAAATCTTTTGTTTATTAGCGTCCACCGTTTGATTAATATCATTAGTTTTTGAAGTGAATACATCAAGTGTCGGACTCGGTGGAGCGTATGCAACTACCCCGTCCCCTTCAGTAACCATTATCTCCGTGAACTCTACACCCTTGCTACGTGTAGTAGCAGACTTACCTGCATAGAGAAGAATCCCTACAGTTGAAGCATTAGTTTTCTTGAAAGTGTGAGTTATGAAGCCGTCTTTAATTTCAATGTGTTGCTGTGAGCCGTTAGGGTAAGGATAAACTGAAATGTGTGTGTCTGTGCCTGCTGTGAATTTAACTCGGGCTGAAACTGTGTAGGTACGATCCAACTGCATATTAACAGGTAGATTTGCATAATTAAAATTGTCTGCGTCTGTCCCTGTATTCTTTGGATGTACAACCCATCTAGCAGAATCCACTTTAAGCAAGTTGTCCGAGCCTGTACGTCTATTCTCTACAGCAGTTACACGTGAGATAGTACTGTCAATCGTTTGTACAATCTCGTTTGTTTTCTTGACAATATCCCCGCTTGGCGCTTGCCAATCTTCTGTAATTTGATTCCCTTCAACTAATTGGAAGTATCTAATGTAAGCGAAAGCATTCGAATTAATAATCTCCTGCGAATACATGAAGGGAGTAAACAGCGTGTTTTCTGCGCCTGCTAGTGTTTTAAATTTGTAGCTCACACGTGTCCAAGTATTAGCAAGGATTTTCTTAGAAGTAGGCTCTAAAATAGCCCTCTGCACTGCTGTGTGAGGGTTTGCTCCAATAGTTGACCAAAAGTGCAGGGGATTCCCTGAACCGTCAGAAACGACGTTATCTACAGGTATTTTAATCAATGCAGAGTATACATATTCTGTATCAGGCTTAAGTATAATTGGACTGCTTGCGCGGATAGAGCCTTTGATTTTCATAGCATTAAAGCCGTCTTCTGTTACAACTTCCATAGTTGAGTTAGCAGGCGTGTTAGCCACCCAACCCCCTGTATTAGAAAACATACCTGAGTTTGAGATTAAGTTGTCACGTCCGTACTTAGTGTTCTTCATAGTAGTCTCTACAGCAGTAAGTTTCTGAGCGTTCTGATCCACAGTGTTTATAATCTCGTTCGTTTTCTGTGTAAATTGCTGTATAGTCGTCAACTCTTCAGGTGATAGCTTCCACGCTGTAGCTTGGTTGCC
The DNA here is from genome assembly GCF_057809515.1 of Bacillus sp. FG16. Lineage (NCBI taxonomy): Bacteria > Bacillati > Bacillota > Bacilli > Caryophanales > Bacillaceae > Bacillus > Bacillus sp. FG16. Next base: position 49,022 of record NZ_JBMDKC010000033.1, on the reverse strand, counting down.
TTCCTCAACTTGACCTTTAAATAGTTTTATGCTACCTGTTAAGTCCCTTGCTCCCTGCGTTACATTAACTGATTTAATTTCTTTGTCATTTACTTTTACAACGAATACAAAGCGTTCGTTTAAATAGTCTTTGTTGACTGTTATTTTCCCATCAATACGTCCGTTAAGGTATTGTGTAGTGTTATCTATGAAAGTAATACCTAGCTCCATACCAAGCCAAGGATTAGTCCCTTTAGCAGTAATTTTACCTGTGAAGTACATTGAAAAAGTAATTTCTTTATTACGAATGTCATACTTAGGGAATGGAGAAGGCACAACTTTAAAGCCGTTATAGTTCCCAGTAGCAGAAGGGTTACTGAATATCTCTTCAGTTCCTTGAATTATATTGACTGAGCCAATGCTCATACCGTCAAAGCGTCCTGTCAATTCATTAATCTTCTGTACCGATCCTGTAGCCGTTTGCTCAATCGTATTCGTTTTAGTTTGCAGGGTTGAAATGTCCCCAGTTGCAGTATTAATTTTGCTCTCTGCTGAACCTATACGAGTAGTAAGCCCTTTAGCTGTTTGCTCTACCGTTGTTACACGGTTAGTAACGCCTGTTACATTGTTGTTAGTAGTGTCGAGACTTGACTGCTCTGCTTTAGACTTAATAGCGTTAGCGTTACGAATAATGTCTGTATTCATATCAGTGAATTTCTGAACGTTACCCGCCTTGTCCGTCTCATATACCTGCTTCCCTATAGTGTTTTGGTCAATGTAATCTTTCGTGTATACGCCTGACTTGTCTGCTTTATCTAATAGTTGTTGGTCAATCCAAGTCTTATCTACTTTCTTATTAACGTTAGTAGTCAGGTCTGTAATACGTTGCTTCTCAGCGTTAATGTTGCCCTGTAGCTCTGACTTAGCAGTATCTAATAACCCTTTATTAGTAGTGATATCCTGCTTAGCTTTTGTAATGTCATTCTGAGCCTGTGTAAGAGCCGTGTTAAGCGGTTTAGTGTCAGGGGAGATAATTACCCACGCCCCGCCCTTCCAAAGCTTCAGAACCTTGTTATTAGGGTCGCTTGAATCACTCCAAAGCGTTTTCCCTTCCTTTAGGTTAGCTGTAGGTGGTTTAACACTTTCTATAATATCTACAAGGTTTTGCTCCATGTAATCTTGAGTTGCTTCTGCTAAATCTTTGGCTGTTTGACTTTCTTTTTGAGCCTGATTAGCTTTATCTTTAGCTTCAATGATATCCTTGTTTTGTTCGCTAACCCGTTCCTTTAATTGGTCAAACAAGCCCTGAGGAACTTTGTCATACAACGAGCTTAGTATCTTTTGGTACAATCTATGCAACTCATCATTTTGATCAACAATTTCACGATAATCACCAAACACATATTTATCTTGTATCGGGTCTTTAAAGGATTCATCACCAGCAATAGCACGTGCTTCAAGGTACAACTTAGGTGTGAAACCTTTATCTATGATCCGGATTGTATCGCCTTCATTAATTAATTCGTGTGCTAATCCAAATACTTGCCCTATACTTTGTGCTTGAACTTCGTAAGAAACAGATGTATTTACACGTTTTTCTATTTCTGTTTTCATAAGAATTTTAAGCCGTTGCGGGGTCATATCTTGATTTTCTGTCTCTGGGCTATAGAAGCCGAATTTATGTTGCCCTTTTTCATTCCATCGCTGAAAAGCACCGTCGTCCACAAGATAAGGTACGCCGTTATTTATTTCTGCAATAGTAATAAATTCTCCGCCTTCTTTTTTTACGAAACCTAATAAGGCTGTACAAATGTTTTGAGAGTTCTCAATACGCTTAATTCCCATTAAATCTTTACCAAGAGTTACTTCTTTCCTTGTATCTCTTCCTCGCTTCTTAACCATATCTACATAACGACCAACGATTTGAGATCCTACCACTTCAGCACGATATTGAATTTCTAATTCAAATGAAGAAGCAATCTGTTTAAGAAAAGTCAGTGGATCAGTAAATTCATCAATAGTCATAGAATGCGATCCATTATGCTCCGTTTTACCTATTTTCCACTTGGTACCTGCAAGAGCTATTCCCATACATTCATTCAAGGTTTTACCTTCAATTTTTTGTGGTTTAATAATCCCTGCTTTAGCAAGCTGAATCCATTCACCAGATGCATAAGCAACCACTGATCTATCTTTAGAATCTTTTTCCGCTTCAGTAATTACATATGGAACAATTCGACCATCACGCACTTCTTTTAACACTAAATTTTGTTGTAAAAGTGTTGTTGCATGTTCTGTATTATCAAACAATCTAAACTCTAATGTATCTATATTATTCTTGATTTCCCAGTGGCGTTTATCATCCCAATAATCTTTTGGTTGTATAGCTGAAACGATTTGACTAGTTTTAAAATCAACAATATGTAAGATTCCACTTGGTGTTCTCATCTAAATCGCTCCCTATAACTTAATTTTGCTATTCCTATATTGGCTGGACGTACTATAATTTCATTCGGCCCTCTTTTTACAATAGGAAATGAACTGAATATGTCTTTCAATCCAATCACATTTTTCCCGTTAATTGTTACTAATGATCTTTCTGTATCTATTTGTATTTTATCTCCTATATCAAAAATATAAGGAGTCTCATCTATGGTTAAAGTGTTTATCTTCCAAAACTTAACATCTTCAATAAATGCAATATCAGCTGGTGGATTTGAACCATAAACAATACACCCTACTGCTATCTTGGCTACTGGTCTAGCTGTCATAGGATTACTGTCAGACTCATCTCTCCATGTACGGACAAAACTAGCATCATCTATCTCAGTATTCTTGCGATATTTAGCAAAATAGAAACTCCATTCTTTGCCCCTGCGAGCTACTGCAACATGTCCCCTAAAGTCGTTAAATGTATCAGAGTACATTCCCATTTCGTCAGAAATCCACTTTCTAGAACCTCCTGAATCAATAATTGCTTGTGCCGTTGTCATTTCATGACTCATATACTCATCAGCCATTGCTAGCTCCACTATTACATTGTCGTTAGCATCTAAAAGCATTACTACAGTTTTCCCCATTCTGTTCCAGTGTTCAGACTGAAAATTCATTTGCACATCAAGTCTAAAATCTTGGATAACGCCGCCTGTATTAGGAATAGTTCTCTTCATAAAAGGGCCATGCCACTCAGTATCCGTTCCCGTTCCATATGAATCAGGTGTAAAAGCGTATCCTTGCCAAACCTTCATAGCCCCTGAGCTTTTGTAAATTCCTATTTGACCAGTTACAGCATTCCAAGTAGTTAAACTCTTCATTTCATCCCATATGAGACGCTCATTTTGTTTCACAACACGAGTTTTAGCACCTGTGGGATAACCTAACCTAAAGTATTCGTCACCATTCCAGACATCAAGGAAAGGGCTCTGTGCTCCCACAGTTATATCAATAATTGGATTAGACTGTACAGATCCATTGTTACGTAATGAAGCTTTTAAGTCCCCCTTCTCAATAGCCAGTATGTTCTCTTGTACAGCTCCCAACTTATAAGGCATTGGACAAATAAATTTAAGTGTCCCGGTACCAAGGGCTACAAATTCATCTGGATCAAAGCTATCATCTATAATTGCTAAATATGTTCTATTTGGTTCTATATCAAAAATAAGTTCCGCTGGTTGCTCTGTTATTAACCACCCTGCAATTTCTTCTTTCAGCGTTTCTAAATCAGATCCATCAGGAACTATAATTCCTACAGGAATAGAAAGAACCCGAATTTCAGTTTGTGTGTTTAATAGTCTTGCACCAGGATATCCCGGAATACTTAATAAATTCCTTTTCAATGGTGCCCAAGTAGGTCTTTTCAAGCCTTTTGCAATTTGGACAAATTCTTTACGCTCGTTGTTAAATGTAAAAGAACTCATTTTGACACCCCATTTCTCTATAAAATAAAAGAAACTCAAACCTAAAAGGCTGAGTTTCTTTGCTCTTCTCTTTCTTGATATTCTTTTGTATATCGATAAGTCCCGCGCGCTAGATCACGACCATCTAAAATAACAGGAACTTCAACAACTAAATCACCACCAAGCGTCGGAATTGCTCCATCACCAGATGATCCAGACGGGTAATTAAACATTTGATTTGCAACTGTATTTGTCATAGCTTGTCTACTATTTGACATGTTCCCATATACACCACTCATGACAGTCTTTAATCCTGATAACTGGCTCATAGAGTTTGCCATCATGCGGCTCATATCACCCATTAATTGATTCATAGTTCCAGTAATACCAAGCGATTTTTCTTTTGATGATAAAGGAGTAACTGTGATTGAATTACCTTTCTTGGTAAATAACTCCGGACCAGCTTCACCTGTGATAAATGAACCATTACCTACAGGCTTCCCGCCCTTAGCAAGCATTGGTACATGTGGAATAGTTGGAGCGCTTACTCCTGGTATATTATTTAATAATTCTGCTGGTGTATTAAAGCCATCTATGAACTTATTAATAATACGTATGATTCCGTTGATAGCTGTACGAATACCACTCTTAATTCCATCCCACACGCCTAATACCGCAGACTTCATTCCATTAAATGCCCCACTAACAGCACTTGTTACCCAACGAACAGGAGTCATAATGGCATCTTTTAAACCATTCCACACTGAAGATGCTGTAGATTTAATGCCATTCCAGATACTTGAAAGTGTAGACTTAATGCCATTCCATACGCTACTACTTGCACTACTAATCATATTCCAAACAGTTGAAATGGCTGATTTAATGCTATTAAAAATTGAGCTTGCTGTGGAAACAATTGAATTCCATAAGCTAGAAAGATAGCTTTTAATCGCATTCCATACGGCACTCGTAGTAGAACTAATAGTATTCCAGACGTTCACAATCCAGTTTTTTATCGCATCAAAAATTGGAGTTACAATAGCGACTAATCCATTCCAGCATGCTTGTAAAAAATTCTTAACTGCATTCCACACAGCCATCGTGGCTGAACTAATTGTATCCCACACACTAATAATCCAGGATTTGATTTTTTCAAAGATTGGCGTTACAAATGACACAAGTCCATTCCAACAAGAAACCAAGAAATTCTTAATTGTTTCCCATACTAGGCTTGTAGTAGAACTAATTTTATTCCAACATTCAGAAATGAAATTCTTGATATTTTCAAATAGTGGAGTAGCAAAGTATAAAATAGCCGTCCAAATTGCTTGTAAGTATTGAGTAATGAAGTTCCATACAGTTTGGATCACTGTAGAAATACCATTCCAAATCATAGAGAAGAAATCAGCAATCCCTTGTAAAACAGGAGTTATAAAAGCAACTAATCCATTCCAAGTCTCTTGAAAGAATGTAGAAATGGAAGTCCATATTTCTGTAAAAAAAGCCGCTATCCCCTGCAAAACTGAAGTTAAATATTCAACTATCCCATTCCAGATTTCCATACAGAAGTTAAAAATGGATGTCCAAATACCAACGTACGTTTCTAGAATAGCGGTTCCCCAGGTTACAACAAACTCTACAATGCCATTCCATATACCTATTAAAAATTCCTTAATTGAGTTCCAAACTGCTGATGTAGATTCACTAATGCTATTCCACGCTTCACTTGCCCATTGCACAATCCCATCCCATATTCCTACTAAGAACTCTCCAATTGCATTCCAAGCATCAATGGTCCATTGTTTTATAGAATCCCAATTTTGATAAATTAGAACGCCCAAAGCAACTACAGCGGCTACAACTACGGCAATTAGTGCGACCCATCCCATCATTGCGGCCCCTATACCCGATATGACGACAACTATTGGTGCTAAAGCCATAAACGCCCCTGCGATTACTCCAATAGCTACTGCAATAGCTGCCAAAGTAGCTGCTAGTTTAGGATTATTAGAAATCCAATCGGCTATTTTAGCAACAACATCAGCTATAACTCCAAGAACAGGTTTGAGAGCCATTTGTAAATCTTGCATTGCTTTTTGAAATTTAACTGCTGGATTTGCATCCATTTTTTTAATGGAACCATTCAATTGTTCTTGATTCTTTTGGAAATCAACTGTTTTTTCTTTCGCACCCAGCAAAGTATTAATAATGTTTTGCCCTTGATCTTCATACATTGTCATTTTGTTATCGTAAAGGCTTTTTATCCTCTACTTCCGGGGATTTCTCCGCATTATAGGATGTTAACTCACCCTCGGTTCAGCATATATTTTCAACCTATAAGATTGTCGTTCACTCGTGGGAGTATTTTATTCTGTAATACAGGTTCAACTCCTATGCGTTACGGTGAGCCACATCTTTTAGAATGTGCTTTACCACGGTGTTAGCACCATCTTTACATGCTGAGCTTTCACCGTTTTTGAACGATTTTACTTCGGCACAATTCATCATCTACCGAAAAATTTAACACCTAATTCATTACGCTTTGTTTCATCATCAACTTGTGATAAGGCTTGTGCAATCTCAGTCATAGCCGCTGAACCTTCTTTACCACCATTAGCTACAGCTTGACCCCATTTTTCAACTTGTTCCGCTGAAATGTTAGTGCCTTCAAGAGCTTCTTTCATAGCTTTATCGACACCTTGACCGAACTCAGCCGCTTTAATACGCCCCTCTTTCAGACCATCTAAGAGATTATCAATATTCCAAGTACCTGTTTCAACACCAGCCTCCATAATTGCCTGTACTTCTTCAGCACTATATCCAGCTCTTGTTAACTGTCCTCCATACTCAGCAATAATGTCTAATTGTTCAGGTGGAAATCCCATTTTTAGCAACGCATTTGTTAAACCAAGTGCACCATCTTGCGAAATTCCTAATTCGTTGCCAATTTCATTCGTTTCTTGAATTAATTCAGTAAAATCTATTCCTTCATAAGATTGTGCAATTGCCGCTGCTCCTTTAACAACAGCTGCATTCGCTTCATCACTTACATTCTTATTTAAAGCCCACTGCCTACGTACACCTTCTAATGATGCCTCTGCATCCACACCATAAGCGGTTACCCCTCTTACAGCCGCCTCTACTGATTGCTTCGAGGATTCTGGAACATCAAAAGTTATATCAATTTTCGTTTGCAACTTTGACATATCCATTGCTTTTTCAACTGCACTAGCAATACCGCCACCTGCTGCCATACCACCTATAACGTTTTCAAACCCTATCTTTAGCCCTTCAAACTTCTTCTCCGTTCTTCCAGCTTCTTGCTGTAAATCTCTTAATTCATTTCGCACTTGTTGTATTGAGTTTCCGGCATCCACCGATCGAAGAGCTCTTTGTAATTTCTCTATATCTGTTTCTGCTCCTAATGCTTCCCGGCCGATAATTCCAATTGCTTGTTCCAATTGTCGACTTGTAGCCGTACCACTTTTAATTGCATTCACAAGACGATTTCCTAATGCTCCTGCAAAATCATCAACGCTTTTCCCAGTAGCGCTAAACAATGTCTCTAATTGCCTTGTTGAACTTGCTACACTATCTTGCTCAGCCTTCATGTTTCCAAGCTTATTCTTCAGACCATTAAGCGATCCTTCTGTAAATTCAATTTCACGCCTGAATGCACGGTATTGTTCCTCGGAAATTTTTCCGTTTTGAAATTGTGCTTGGACTTGTTGCTCCGCTGCCTTTAATTTATCTAACTTTTGTGTGGTGTTTTCAATTTGCTGAGTCAATAACTGTTGCTTTTGAGAAAGTGCCTCAATATTCCCAGGGTCAAATTTTAAAAGGCGCTCAATATCCTTTAACTCTTTAGCTACATCATTACTTCGCTTATTAACATCTTTTAACGCATTTTGAAGTCCGGTAGTTTCACCACCAATTTCAATCGTAATCCCTTTAATTCTTCCTCCTGCCATCATCTCACCCCTTTCCTAGAACGAATCGAAGTCTTTTTGATTTGCTTTACGAGTTTTTTCTTTGTCTGGATTCTCCATTTCAGCAAATTCAGCAATGTAATCAAAGCAATCACCTATTGTCATTACTTCTAAATCCCAACTCGTTAATTTCGATTTATAACAAAGAGCCAGGAACAAATCAGTCGTGAATTCTTCATCACTGAAAGTCCCTTGCTCTTCATTACTTTTCTTTAGTTTTTTTTTGCTCCCATTGTACTTTGAATCATATCGTTAATCTCTGGAATGATTTCATAAATAGGGAACTCTTCAAATCCGTCTAGCCATGTAATTGGATCCGGAAGATTCGGATCAGCGGTTTTAGCATATAACCAAACTAAATCATAAATAACTTCAAAATCTATTTTCTTTAAATCTACATTAGAGAGGTCAATAGAAGGCTGGGAACCATCTTGTGGTGTAAATGTACCAATGGCTCCTAAAGCCATCATATCCGCAAACAAATCACGTCTAAATTGCGCTTTATATCGCTTAACCGTTGCTGCTGTACTTTTCAGTCGAACTTGCTTACCATCTATTACAATTGTTTTTTCCATCTCATTACACTCCTTTTGGTGCTGTTGGTGTTTTCACATAGACCTTTTTGTACCAATTATCATGGATTGCTGGTGTAGTTTTAGAAGTTGTCTTTGTCTTAACCATCGGTCTACCACCAGTTGCTAGAATAATTGGGCTCGCGACGAATTTAAGCTCGTTTGTATTCGGTTCAGCTGAATTCGTTTTTGATTTCGATGAAATATTAGGACGACTTGCTGAACAGTTATACATGACATGACGAGTTGCTTTCACATCACCATCAAACTCAAATAACAGCGCGAATGGTTTACCTTTTGCATCGGCCAACTCATTTAATACACCATCTGTCTCATCTAATTGTTCACCTAACGCATCAATTACAAATTGCTCCGGAAGGAGTGCAATATTTAACGTTCCTTCATAACCTTGGTTATTATCCGCTGAGTAATAAAGCATATCGTCGGCATAGAATTCAATTAAATCACCGCGTGGTTCATTTGTTAGTTCAACCGCACCAGGCATTGGAATTGGTGTTCCAAATGTAACTACCCCATCTTTTGTTTCATATGTTGCATAATGGACATTTTTCAATCCAAAACTTACTTTGTTCTCACTCATTTATATCAACCTCGTTTCATAATTTTTTTGAAATAGGTTTTCAGTTTCAATAAAAACCTCATAGGATTCATAAGGAATCTCATAATTGTCTAGGAGTTTTTCAAGATTTGCTTCAGCAATTAAATCTTTTTTATTTGTATAAAGCTCGATACTTAAGTTATTTATCTTGTGATATACCTTGTTATCAGCCATTAAATTCGCTGATCCGTCCACAAGAAAACAAATATAAGGTGGCGCTGGAACCGGATTAGTTGGCGTTGCTGTGAAATGTGAATAAGCCACAGGATAACCTGTAGCATCAAGAATTTTCTTTAATTCACCTAATGTCATTGTTGAATCGCCCTTTCGACACGTTCAATTAGTTCATTTATCGCTTTTTCTTCTGCCGGAGCAATGTGAACCTTAGCTGCTACACGGCCACCATTTGCTTTAGCATGTCCCTTTTCCAATAAATGTGTAAGTTGTGGTTTCAGTGCATTATAAACAATGATTGCACTGCCATCCTTCTTTTTCCGCCAGCCTTTACCATACTTCCCTGTTTTCTTAGGACTTTTTTGTTTCAATTCATTAACAAGATCAGTCGCAACCTTTTCTTTAGTATCTTCTATATCTTCTTCTACTAAATTAGCGTATCTTTGCAATTCCCTAGCAATATCACTTGCCAGAGTATCAATATTAGACACCTGCTTTCACCTCACAATAAAGTTCGATTTTTTCATCGTCTCTTTCATACGTGCGGTAAATGCTATATTTTTTATCTCGGTACTTCACTTTTCGTTCATCCTGGTAATCCCAGACATGAACAATCAATATATGACTGGCCTTGATGTTACTTTGTCCAGCTTGAAAGAATTCTGATTGAGGGACTGATTTTTTCTTACAAAATACCTGTCTACTAAATACTTCATTTTCCTCAACTTGACCTAATTCGTCTTTAGTAATTGTTATTACTGGGAATAGTAAAATATCATTCATTTATAGTCACCCGCTAAAGTTAGATGATTCTTAAGCATGTTATAAGATGCTAAAAACCGTTCTGCCTCTTTTGCGTCTGAAATAAAATTAGCTTTTACATACGTAATAATTGATCTTTTAATTAGAGGATCAGTGTCATCATTTGCCTTGAGATGAGAAACACCAGATAACTTCAAATCATATCGAGATGCTTCAATCAAATCTTCAAGTTCATCATCAAGAGCATTATGTGAGATGCGTACCGCTTTCTTCACAACATCAAGCATCATATTCATTCACCAACTTGCTCTAACTCTTTTAAAGCTTCTAGAGCGGCATCTTTACCCTTAATCTTTTCGCCATTTGGAAGTTCGTAATACCCTCCTCCAACATGAACCGGTCCTTTTAAATCTTCTTGTTTATCTATAATTCTTTCTTTATTCAAGAAACCTTCATCTTGTAGATACATTACACGTTCTGCGTCATTTGATTCATATGAATCCGCAACACTATAATGAATGAAAGTGAATTTATCTCGAAAAGCTCTTTTTACAACATATTTATTCAACGGTTTCCCACTCACTGTTAAACCTCCTTATACCATAAAGAAAAGCGACTATTATACAGTAGCCGCTTTCTTCACTCGTAAGAATCCATTTTTAGAAATTACGTTACCACCTGCAAAAACAGAACCTCTATGAGCAATCATACCTTGCTTGAATTTAAAGTCTGTAGATCGTTGAACGTCCATATCTGAGAAAATAGTAAGTTGATAGTTTGATAAAGGACCATATGCCATGTTATATTGTCCAGCTGTCGTTTTAGCATCAGAAACAGCCTTACAAGCACTATTAATAATGAATGGTACCCCATCGATTGTTCCTGAATTACCTTGTGACACTACGTTATATACCTTTTTACCATCAGATGTACGAAGCTTAGCAAATGCTTTTAAGTCTAGTTTATTTAAAATCAATACTGCCGCATCTTCTACGTCTTCATCTCCACCATAACTATAAATAATTTCATCTAATGTAGATGCGTCAATCGCCGAGATTTCTAAATCTTTTTCTGCATCAATCGCCGTAGCTGCTGCCGAGAAAATACCAGCAAGTCGATTCGTCGCACCTGTACCAATTAAAATTTCACGAGTTAACTTTTTACGAGTAGCTACCGTAATCCCCTTCATTACTTCAGCATCGTAATCAGCTGCTGGTAATTTTTGAAGCTCTTCTGTGTCTTCTGAATAAGCTGTAACTTTTGCTTTTGTGATATCCGCATATCCAAAAGTTGTTTCTGATGTATTATAGTCATTTCCTTCAGTTGTGTAATCACCTTCTCCATAACTTTTAATATACGGCTGTTGGTAACTCTCTCCACCTTTTAAAGTTTTAGAAGAAACACGATCAATTAGCGTAGACACTTCATTGAAAGTTGGACGAATATCCGTTGCACTATGTTTAGGTAAAACTACATTACCACTTCCAACTGTAACAGCACGGTTTTCCATTAGAGCCTGTCCACGTTTTTCAGAAGTCTCTAATTCTACGTCTTGTTTTTGAGGTTCATTGTTAAATGTTTCAACTGTACGCATTTCAGGCATTTGATTATTATTAATCTCCTCTGCTTCTTTTAATAATCTTTGTCGTGTTTCGATTTGTTTTTGTGTTTCTTCAAGGTCTCGTAATTCTGTTTCTAATGCTGCTAAGTCTACTTCCTTATCGCTTTGTAACATTGAGCGAATTTCTGATTTTCTAGTTAAAATTTCTTGTAATGTTTTCAAATGAATCTCTCCCTTATAAATATGTTTTTAAAATTAGTTTTTTACGTAATTCTTTTTGATTGCGTTCATTCACAAATTGTTTATATGGGTCATGACTTCTAGCTGAAACTTGCGAGTCAGGATAAGCCGGGAAGGCTACTGGACTAATCTCTAATAACTTCGCTTTTGTTACACTACGAACTACATTGTCAGGATCTGATTCATCCCATTCTTCCTTGACCATTTGGAAGCCAAAGGAAACACCATCTACATCACCGCGTTTAATCGTCTCGTATGTGTCATTTCCGAGTGTTGTATTGGCTAAGTCTAGTTCAAACCTTAGTCCAATCTCATCTTCAAATAAACGAAGAGTACCATTTTTAGTTCTTCCTAACACTTGTGATGTGTCGTGGCTCCATAAAGCTAATTGATCATCTTGAGTCAAGGACTCTGTGAAAGCTCCTTTTTTAAACTGCTCTTTAAATCGTTGCCAATAGCCCATTGTTACAGATTTCATTTCCCATTTAACTGCATAACCAGAAATTGTTCGAAGGCCATTTTCTAATTCCCTAATTTCAATAGCACTACTCAGTAGTTCCCTCTTTTCCGTCTTGTTCATTGTCATCACCTCCTTCTCCAGTGACATTTCCTTCTTTAACTAAAGCTGTATCTAATCTTCTAATCGGCTTAGATCCACCTTCAATTGGCCCAAGTGAAAGAATTGAACGCCATTCATTTGGTGTCATAGCTCCTCTATCAACCATTTGAACTAAGTCCATCTTTGTACTTAAAGAAGCGTATTGAAGTGAAGAGGATTCAAAGATAATCTTGTTACCAAATCCCCTTTCTCGACGCGAAAAAAGCTTCCTGGTATATTCCCCAGCAAGCTGCATTGCAAATGGCTCAATTTCTGATTCATAATAAGCTGTCCATTCATCTTCATTGTATTTACTTTGGATAATCTTTTCGTTTGTATTAAAGAAATTATAGATACGTTGAACGGTTTCTTGCATTTGCTTTGAATCTGGTACGAATGCTTCAGGTTTTACTTGTTCTAAATCATATCGCGGATCAGAAGAAGCTGCTCCACCATCATTTGAGATATTCAAATAGTTATTCACAAAGTTTTTAACCTGACTATCAATATCTTCTTGTTTTAGTACTGACTTAAACTTAAGAATCCACTTTACTACTGCACTATTTTTAATTGCTTTAACAATACCTTGATCAGTAGTTGTAACAATCTCCATTAACTGCGCTAATGCATTACCAGGATGTTCTCCGAAAAAGTCATTATCATTAAAGTCTTTACGCAAATGAATGATATCTGTATACGGGATTGTCATCTGCTTACCATTTTTAAAATAAAACTTTAAAAAGATGTCTCCCTGTGCCCCTTCTACAACTTCAACTGTTGTACATGGAATAGGATAAATCTCAGTAGGATAACCATAATCATCACGCTTAATATAAGCGAATGCATTATGATTCAACTCCAATTGAACAGCCATTTTCTCTTGAAACATTTGTCCTGTCATCAATGGATTAGGCTCTTCCAGTAAAAATCTCATATAAGAATCTGGATTTATCTTAAATTCAGTAGAGTTATCCCGTATATGCTTGGCTATGAGCTTACCAACCGCTTTCGCTTTAGGACGTATACACGCTCGTATAATGTCACTTTGATAAATGTCCCCATTCCACGCAAAAAAACCTCCACCACTATCGTTTATCATTTCAAAACGAGTTGTAGTAGGAGCCTGTTTCTTTCCAAATATCTTATCAAATAACCCCAAATTCTCACCTCCTTCTTAAATCATGTTGAGGTAGTCATTTCGTTTTTCTTGAAGAACTACATATGCATTTAAAAGTGCTGCTGTGCCATCAATACGACGTCTTTGGTTCTTTGTTTTATTTGGTTGTATATTTAAATTATTATCAATAGCTATAGCTGTATTTGAAAGGCACCACTTATCAATTGCGTTGTTATTATAGTTGACTAACTTAGATTCCAAGTCAGCTCCTAAAAGTTTCATCGGACTAGAAAGGGTCTGTTTACCTTGTGCGATAGGAATCATAGATTCTTTGCCAAAGTATCCTTCCATCTCCTCAACCCAATACTTAGCTGACCATCTATCATAGCCAATCCAAGGTAGATAAATGCCATATTCATCTCGTATTTCTAAGAACCATTTCGTAACAAATTTATAATGAACGGAATTTCCCGGAGTTGTTCTTAATATTCCTTGCTCATGCCATAAATTATATGGAATTTTATCTTCTTTACTTCGCTGCTCTAATAAATCTTCCGGAAGCCAATACATCTGCTTCACATAAATATGTGGGTCTTCTGGGACCATAAAAATAACCTTCGCTGCTGTTAGATCAGTGGTTGAAGATAAATCGCAACCACCAATTCCATAGGAAGGTTTCAACTCTTTGATATTATAGGTAGCTGAGTTATTCAATTGTTCAAATGTTAACCATGCTTCTGATGATGTTTCACGAATATTAAAGTCTTTCGTCAATAAATTGCTCACTAAAAGAGAATTAGCCTTAGCTTTATTTACTTTCGTTTCTAAGTTATCTATTTTCTTTATGGTACCTAAACCCGGATTTGCTTTAGCCCATTTGGTTTTGTCAGTCCACTCTTCTCTTTTATCAAGTTCATAAATAACAGGTAAAAAACGGTCATCTGTATAACCATCTTTATCTTCTAATCCATTCAGTAACATTTCTGCTTCGTCATACTTCATATCATAAACAGATTCTCTTACTGTCCCAGCTGTTGTAATCATAAGAATCAATGGCTGTTCACGTGCTGACGTACCATCGACAATTACGTCATATAAATTCTTGTCCTTCCACGCATGTATTTCATCAAGGGAGGCTCCGTGAACATTTAGACCATCTAATGTATCACTATCACTACCGACTGGTTTAAATACACTATCATTAAAATCTGCCGTTAATTCTTTGACTAAAGTTTTTATTCTTTTCGACAAAGCTGGTGACTTTTTAACCATTCTTTTTGATTCAGACCAAACGATTTTGGCTTGTTGCTCTTTCGTTGCTACCGCATATACCTCGGAACCACCTTCACCATCTGCTACCTGTAGATATAAACATATCCCAGACGAAAGCGTAGACTTACCATTTTTACGTGCAACTACTAAAAATGCTTCCCGATATTTTCTAGTACCATCAATTTTATGAACAAAACCAAAAGTAGCGGCTAAGAAAGCCTGTTGCCAAAGTTCTAGGTCAATTGGTTTTCCAGCCCATTTTGCTTTACTATGCTTACAATAATTTTCGATGAATTCAATAACATGATTAGCTCGATTAGAGTCATATTCATACTCAGAATCATTATTATAAACATCGCTAACGAGTTTCTTATAAATACGTTTAACTTTGTCACCTACTACAATTTCACCAGATTCAATTTTATTGTAATAATCTATTATAGGATTATGTGATAGTGGATATTGTTTTCTCATCGATTCTGCACAAACTTTTCAAATCCATCGTCGGTTTCTTCTTTCTTCTTTAGATCCGGCTTAGGAACATAATCACCTAATTGCTTCATAATGCTTTGATAGTTTTTGTTCATTGCTATATATCGTCGAGCTTGCGGACGTTCCCTCTCATACGGCTCTTGATTCTCTGATTGTGAGAACATTTCATCATAACCATTCTCATCGAGGTCTTTTCGAATATCTTCTAATCGAACACGTAAATCTGCCGCTTCCACAATTAATCCCTCTACTACCAAGAGGGTATCTTTTGGCATTTCTTTATATATTCGTTTAAGTCTGATTATCTCTTTACTAACCCGTTCTTCTTTTGTTAATTCCTTTTTTATTGCCATAAATAACACCTCATCTCTTCTGCATTTTGGGTAGGGGGTCACGCGAAATGACCTGTGTATTACGTGAAGGTACCTCATCGGTCCTTCGAGAGCTTGAAAAAGATTTTGAAATAGGGGGGCTTTTATTTCTTTGGAAATATCAGCGTTCATTTTTCATTTTGATTTTTATTCTTTTTTTATTAAATCCCCATTCTCATCAAACATTACTCCTTCAACAACTGGACTATTCTTCTCATGATGTTCACGGTTGTGGCAATCCTGACATAAAAGTTCTAAGTTATGAAAGCTCAATGTAATCTCTGGGTTATTTATATTCTCTGGTGTTATGTAATCCTTATGATGAACAATCTTTCCTGTCCCCTTACACCTCTCACATAATCCATATCTATATTTAAAATATGAATCCCTACACTTCTTCCATGCTGTGGATTTATAAAATCTCTTTGCATATTCTTTTGCCATGCATCCACCTCAAAACAAATAACCGCTCAATGTTGAACGGTTATCCTTTATATAAAGTTATATGAAACCCAATACGGTAAATGAAGTTTTATATAACATAATTGTCATTAATCCCTATCTACTATTAGGTGGCTTTTGTACGACAAAAATAAAGCTTTTATCTCTTATTGAACAGACTTATATTGAATGCAAATACTCTAAATAGCTTTCCTCTCAACAATTTATATCCTTATATTATTTTATAAAAAAATACAGATAAATTAACTAAATTACCTTTACACGTATTATAATACGTGTTATAATAATAGTATAGAAAGGAGGGAATAAGGGAGATGGACATTCTAGATATTTTAGACAAAGTAAGCGGAATTTCTTCTTTCATCTTAGCGATATACATACTTCTCAAAGAAATCAAAGAAGAAAAAAATAAGCGTCCTCAACGCAAAGGCTCCAGCCGACCAAGCAGAAAACCTAAGCGAAGAAAACGCAAGTAAGCTAACAAGAAGCCCAACCAACTGGTTGGGTTTCTCAAAAAAATATTAACATCTCCCATATCAATATGTCAAAAACTTCATTGATTTTAAATACTATTTGTTTGTTTTTAACAATTCGTTTCTTTATTGTGACCGACTTTTCTAATTTACAAATGTTAGACACTATCTACTTAATAGTGATTATTTTATGGATTCTGGTCTTTGCCATTTCGATTATCAAGAAATTTAAGAAGTAAATCCATTACACTATATTTAGCAGGAGGAAAACAAATGAGCACTTACCAAGACCGCTACATCTACCCATCTATTTTTGATTTTTCTAATGAGCAGGTTACTGTTACATTTCCTGACTTTGCAGATTGTCATGCTAATGGTACTAACTATGAAGATGCCTTTGAAATGGCTAAAAAGACGTTAGCAACTCACCTATATGAAATAGAAGAAAATAAAGGCATTATTCCACCAGCATCTAATCCAGCTTCTATCCAAACTAAAGAGAATCAAGTTATTGGCTTTATTGAAGTATGGATGCCACCATTCCGTAGTGAAATTGAAAATAAAGCAGTAAAGAAAACATTAACTATTCCTCATTGGCTTGATAAAATGGGAAAAGCTAATAATGTAAACTACTCTCAAGTATTACAAGATGCACTAAAAAAACATTTAGGTGTTAATGAAAATAAGAACGTATAAAAGAGATGATTTAATCTTCATCTCTTTTTTCTTTATTTAATACACTCTAAGTACATTAACAAACAAAAAAATAAAATGCATCTCTTGACATGCCTTTTAACTCTATAAATCATTTTTATTAAATCTCAATTAACTCTAAACCTTTTCTTTATATTCAATCGACCAATCTACGCTATCAACACCGTTTTTAATTTTATACTTTTTACAATAATCTTCTTTACTAAGATGACCAAAATGTACCTTTAATTTATCTAGATATTGTTTTGTGAATACTATACTTTTCTCCCTCGCATCACCTTTACAAGCATCCAAATACCTCCAATACTTTCTTCCTACTTCATTCTCTTCAGGATATTTCAGCTTTTCTGTAGTCCAATTATGTAAAGGTTTTTTATAGTAAAACATCATTCTTTCAATAACTTTTCTATCAGCTTCGGATTCAACGTTTAACTTATACAATTCTACACTTGCAAAATAATTACATGGATGAAATGTGTTATGAAATTTTTTAAATACCTTTGTATTAGCTTCCCCGGAAATATGCTCACGCAACCTATTTAAAAAATTTTTTGTTTCTCCTACATATATCGGAGTACCATCTTCACCATAAAAGACATATATACCTCCAGCCAAAGGATAATTCTCTGCAATTATTTTCCACGTATCAGGATTGGCAATATCCTTATATTTTAAAATTTCATCTATCGGCATCATTAGACCTAAGATATGCTGTTCCCTTGAGTCATCTTTACTTTCATGAAAATGAGCTACAACTGGGTTAAAGATTGTACCATCTCCATATTCTGTATAATAAGGGTATTCGTTCGCATAGTTCCAATATTTTTCTTCGTTTAGCTTAAATTCATTTTCAATTAAATCTTCAATATTAAATTGATTGTATAGATGTTTTTCCATTTTTATCTCCTTTTACTTTATAAAGATTATTCGAAATACATTATTCATATTATAAAACTTATTAATCTAATATTGGAAACTTTTATTCAAAATTCCAAATTAAAATTCATAAACTCTTTTCATTTTTCTCCTATCGTCAAAACTATAAATCATTTATTTAACTAATTATAAAAAACTTAATATAAAAAAGAAACAACCGTCTAACATGAACGGTTATTCCTCTTCATATGGTCTATATTTACTACGCAATACTTCTAGTTCTTTCTTCTTCTCTTCAATGTCTTCACGTAGAAATAAACTCACTCGCTCCATTTTCTTAAATGGAACAAGTTTACCATCTTTAATCATTTTACTAATTCGCGCTTTACTAATCCCTAAAATATCCATTACCTCTGGTGCCGTTAATACCTCATCATGTAAAAAAGAAAGCAGTTGCTCTTTATCTTCAAACTTGTACACTTTATTCACCTCTTTTTTCTTTAAAAATCTCATAAAGTCGTAATGACGTTTTTATAATATAAAGAACTAAAAGAATAATTACCACGATATCCAAAACAGTTTTAAAAATACTCGCTTCGATCGAATCTCGAAAATAAGCAAAGTAAAACAGTGTAACGAAAATAATTAAGATGTTCGATGAACTACTTGTTTTCTTCATATTGTTTACAAATTGGCAAGTTGTTATAATGTGTATAGAAGAGAGAAGGTGCGCTTCTCTCTTCCGCTCAAAATCATTTGCGTTTACGTCTGGCTGGGCGTTTTCGTTTGGTTTTGAGCTTTTTCACTTTTTCGTGGATGACTAGGACTTTTTCAATGATTGTTAGTGCTGTAAGTATCATTCCTAGTATCAGTGCTAACTTTGCCAATTTGTTTCCCCCCTTTCGTTCTTTCTATATTTATTATACCATATCTGTTTACCTAAGTAAATAGATTACATGCATTTTCTGATTGTTTTTTGATGTTTTTATCAATTTAATTTCTAATCAAATATACGTTTCTCCTTTGATATCTCGCTTATCTACTACCAGAAACAAAAATAAAAAGCACCCAATCTGGATGCCTTTTGTTCTATAGAAAAAACTATATAACGCTCTTATTTTTTATGGTAATTTAGATGCCACTCAAAATACTCAGCATTATCATTATTCCACGTTAAGCACTCTTTTCCTTGGAGACTCTCAATATAATCTCTTACTGACTCTGGTAAATTATCCGTATTTACCAAACTAATAATTTCTCCATTCAAGACAGTAATGTAACCTTTCTCAAATAAATCATCACAACCAAATTTACACATAGGTATAGCTATATTCTCAATATCTAATCTTTCTTCTATGCTACAAAATGCTCTTTTCTTAATATGTGCAGCTACAAGTAAATCTATAGGATACTCTTTCCCACAAATTCCACAGTTACACGTTTTCTTATCATTGAACAGATATCCACGTAATATCCCTTGCTCTTTTCTCGCCTTGCCTTTTATCTCATTATCCAATGAGGCACTTTGTTCTAAGTCACCTATAATGTCTTTAATGTTTTTCTTTGTTTCTTCCTTTGTACTGATTGGAGCATAAGAAGAACTATACAAATCAAACGCACTCATTATTATGTTACTTTTCTCTTGGTCTAATACTCTAAAACCTTGTATTAGATTTCCCTCTTCATAATCTAATAATCTATTAAAGACACTTAAACTAATGGCTTGATGCTTTATTTCATCTAAGAAGTAAATATACTCCCAGCTTTCACCACTATCTGTTTCTCCCCACAGATGCTTTGCTAATTCTAAATTATGTACCTTATATGCAATGGTAGCAGATGCAAAAATTTGCTTATTAGCTGAAAAGAGAGTTATATCTCCTCTTTGAATCTTCTCCCATTGCTTTATCTTTTGTGGACTTGGAGTTATCCCCCAAACACGGATTAGATTCCCTTTATAAATTTCGGATAACTTATCAGCATCCTCTTGTTGTAAGAAAGGCTTAATTTTTTCAAATTCAATGCCATTACGCATTGTGGATTGAAAATTAAATTTAGCTACTTTATTCCCTGTAGGTTGCAGTATTACGTTGTACATACACTTACACCTCTTCTATTTTATTTATTTTTCTATAGTTCGTTATATTTTTTATTCGATCCAAATGACTTTTCAACTGGATATTTCTTTTGGTTTTTCTCTAATTTTTTTTGAATTACTTCTTCTATATCCAAATTCATTTGGTCAGCCAATAGGATAGAATAAATTAATACATCAGCTAGTTCATCTTTGATGTTTTCAAGATTTTGTTCTATTGCATCTTCACTACTTTTCCACTGAAAATTCTCCAACAACTCGCTAGCCTCTAAAGAAAGAGAAATTGCTAAATCCTTAGGGTTATGAAATTGCTTCCAGTCTCTATCATCTCGAAACTTAAGAATTTCCTTTATTGTATGTTGATTCATTTTTTGAATCCTCCCGCTATTGTCCATTGGTAAATCCTTCTACAATTATATAAAACCAATTGCTTCCATTGCAAAAATTTAGATATACTAATTTTAAAAAGATAGACTGATAATAAATATAATTTACTCGGAGGAATACCTATGAAAAATAACAATCCTTGGTTAAATGAAATTATAGAAATATTAACGGAGTTAGATGGAGCTGGAACACTCAGTCAAATTAAAACAAAAGTTATGGAACGTAATAACATAGACCTAAGTAAATATCAGCATGAACAATCAATAGGTGCACAAATTAGAAAGACCATCTATTATCATTCTAGTGAATGCGATATTTATAAAGGGGAGCGGGATTTATTTTATGCTGTAAATGGTAAAGGAAATGGATGCTGGGGATTACGAAACTTCGATAACAATAATGATTGGGATTTCATCGATCTTGAGGAGGAATTTTCTGAAGGTAAACAAATACTTAGAACTCATTTATCCTATGAACGTAATAGCAAAGTAATTAGGTTAGCAAAAGAACGTTTTAAACAACAGCATGATGGAAAGCTTTTCTGTGAGATTTGCGGTTTTGACTTTCATAAAGTATATGGTGAATTAGGAAAAGATTATATCGAGGGACATCATACAATCCCTGTATCTCAACTAAAAGAAAGAGAAAAGACTAGACTTGAGGATATTATAATGGTTTGTTCCAATTGCCATAGAATGTTACATAGACGTAAACTATGGCTAAGTATCGAAGAATTAAAATTGTTTATACATAAATAAAAACTTAATCCCATTTACTATTCATCATGGTATTTTTATATTCCCTACTTAAAAAGCAGGGAATATAAATTTTTAATATCTATTATCAATTACGCTCCACAAATTCCCATTCGTTACTACTCCCTCGAAGTTCTAGTAAAACTTTAGCTTCATCCTTGCCTCGCATTAAAGAGTAAACATCTTTAACACTATAACCTCCATTTTCTTTTTTGAAATATCTCTCAAGCTTTATTTTTTCATTTTCCATCGTTTGATATATTAATATAATTTTAGTGAATCGATATTCCTTGTGTGGATGGGGGTCCAATAGGATGCATAACTGGTCATCCGGGTGAATTATAGGCATAAAAAGTTCATTAGATAGCTCCTCTTCGTTTCCCTCCAATGTAATAACTGTTTTAATAGAACAGTTCACCACAGATTCTTCAGTGAAATTTTCAATTATACAAAAGTTGAACTTTTCTTCTCTACTCCCTTCATTCTTATAAAAATTATAATTTTCGGTTTTAAATACTTTCCCTTTAAGTTTTTTTGTCATATTACTAAAATCGATTTTAACGTTGTAAATTTCACTTACGATTAAAAATGTTCGTCTTTTAGCTCTACGAGATTCTAACATCTCTTCTTTTTGACTCTTTATTGTTTTCCATACACCTATATACGTTAATGTTCCAGAAGCTAATCCCCCTAAAATCGCTCCTAAGAATCCAACCCAAACAGAGTCTTTAGATATCCCTTCCTTTGGAGTTAAGGCTTCAGGCGCTTTCATAAACATTACAAAATTAGTAATAATAGGAGCCACAATAAGAAACACCAACAAAATAAAGATTATTATTATAGCTAAACTATATTTTTTGTAGGTTTTCAATAAAAAATTTTTAATATCCCTAAGCATACAAATCTCCCTTATAATAATATTATTTACTTATTCATTATAAAGGAAAAAGGAAAATATTATAATATTTTCAAAATTAATTCCTCACCATTCATGACAGAAGAGGTACTTATTGACCCGATTTGCTATTTTCTTTTGCATTAAGGGCGGAGCATACACTCTTTCACACTGATATGTAACTAACCTTTCAACACCTCTACAATTATCAATTAAGCTTGTTTTTTTCATCCTTCTCATGGAATAAGCAGTGTTACAGGTCCTCTAAAAATATAAAAAATATTACTTAGATAGCCAATCACTAAATTAGTAATATTTTTTATACATTCTTATTATCTACGCTTTTGTTCCTGACTTACTACTTCTAGAAACCCTTTTTCTATAACTTCTTTAGATTTTATTACTGTCTTTAAAAACTTTCCACCACGTAAATTATCTTCTATATCGTACTTATTTGCTTCATCTGTAACCATCATCATTCCTTCAAAGGTATCCATTACATTCACATAACAACATAATTTTTCATTGTCTCTTATTAAAATAGCAGTATGTGATTCATCATCTGTAAACCTATTAAAAAAAGTAGGTGGCTTCGTACCTACCAAATCAACAAAACCTTTTAAACCCTCAACTTCTAAATCTTCACTAAAAATATACTCTCTTAATATTTTACCTATTGGATCTTTTAAGTACTCTTCTCCCAGCCAATAACATGTCATTTCATAAATAATTTTAATTATTGCCTTTTTATAGCTATCCAGATCGAAAGCTAAATTAATTTCCATTTCTGGATTTTCAATTTTTTCATACTTAGCTTGAGATAATATTTCTTCCTTAGTTTTAACTTCATTTCCATTTCTTTTTAAGTTTCTATTAATCATTTCTACTACTTTATCAGGATTACTTGCATCTGCTCTTGCAAATACTTGTCCATCTTTTGTTTCTGAAACATATGGTACAACAGCGAGTGATTCAGGTTTTCCATCTTTTGAAAGTTTATACTGCAATTTATAATCTGAGCTTCCTTTAAGGTGCCCATTTCTAAAAGGATTGGGTAGAAATCCACTCTTTCCTTTTATTTTTTTATTCAGTCTTTCAAATTGAGATAATATATTATTTACTAAGTAAGTATCCACATTACTTCCTAACTTTCCATTACATCCTTTACAAACATTATAAATTTTAAAATTACCTCCCAAAGAATCTGGAAATACATGTTCTTCTGAACCTTTTTCAAATTCATTTAAACAAAAAATACATTTGATACTCATTAACCCCGCCTCCAACTAAGATCTTTATTCTCTCTTAAATAATAAATTCAATTGTTATTGTTTCTCTCCATCGACCTCCTAACTTCCACTTGCATACAACCAAATAATACCATGGATTTAATTGTATATAATCACCCAAATAAAAAACCTCATCCGCAATTGCAGAAGAGGCTCTCATTTACCTGTCTTGTTATTTTCTTTTCAGCACGTTCTATCATAGACTGTACCGTACTACATGTAATGTTTAGATATCTAGCAATCTCTCTATACGTTAAACAATATCCCCTAGACATTAGATACACTTCTTTCTCCCGTTCCGTTAACAATGATAATGCATCTTCTAACCTAATCTTATCCCATTCACCAATTACATGTTCTTGTTGATGACTGTCCCACTCATATAAGTTATCATCCATGCTACGAAAATACCTTTGCATTAATAACGGATCACACGCTCTTTCTCTCTGATAAGCTGCTAACCTTTCAATCCCTCTACGAGTTCCCGGTCTTCTCGCCCTTTTCATCCATTCTAAGGAGTAAGAAATGTCGCTAATCATATCAGTGAGAATCTTTACATCTTCCTCTTTAGCATCCTTCTGCGCTTCCCTCAATTGACTTAAAGTCGTGTTATATTGCTTAATCAAATCCTGCATAACCTATCCCTCCTTATAAACAAAAAAGAACACCGTATATAGACTGTGCTTCTCTACATAACAGTGTTCTTTTATTACTTTCATATTTAATTTCTACGCTTCTCTCACTACACAAGCGAATTCCACTTATATAGTCAGAGAAACGGAAAACCGTTCCTCATAGACACAAATCTGTAAGTGTAGCTGATGCTTCTAATTTGTTTGGTAAAGTTCAAGAGAGAAATAAAGTGTTGAGGTGCCCCACGCCTCTTTGAACCGAGGAAAGTATGGTTAGCAATTGGACATTCGGAAGGAACATCCTCGGCTCAAAGAGAGGTGTAACCCTCTCCCCCGTTGGTCGGACCCTTACTTACGTTTATTCGTGAGTAAACTATAATTAATTGCCCTAACCCGAGAAATTTAGATAAATCAAGAAACAACATACAGTACCATTTCCGTGGCAGTTCTTATGACACTTTTAATGATATCCGAATGGTTACTATTTTTTTTATCATTTTATTATCTAATTTTTATTAAATATAAAAGACTTGTTATCAAACATTTGCTATTATTTGTATATAGAATTAAAGGAGTGGACAATTTGGAGAATGAAAATTTAGCAGAGGAAAATACCAACATATATCGTGAATTAGATGATGTTGTTTCGGCTTTAAAAAAAGCTAAGGAAAACAATATAAATGTAAATTTATTAATTGGAGCTGGATGTTCTGTAACAGCAAATATTCCTGCAGCACAAGGTATGGTAGAAACTATAAAAAAGGAGTTTCCTGGGGAGTTCAAGCGCGCAAAAATTAAAGACTATCCTAATTGTATGTCTAAACTTACACCTTCCGAGCGTAAAAATTTGATCTCTCAAATTGTAAAAGACGCAAAAATTAACTGGACACACATTGCTATTGCTCAACTATTAAAACATGGATATATAAATCGTATTTTAACACTTAATTTTGACAATTTAGTTCAACGTGCTTGTTCCCTAGTCAATGAATTCCCAGCTATTTATGATATGACTACCTCTCCTGAGTTTAGAACAGATTTACTATTCGACAAATCTGTAATTCATTTACACGGACAACATACAGGGTTTATTCTATGTAATACAGAAGAAGTAGACGCCCAATCTAAAGTATTACAGCCTGTTTTTGACCAACTTGACCAGAAAAGTTTATGGATTGTTATTGGATATAGTGGTAATAATGATCCTATTTTTAGGTTATTAGCTAAAAAAGAAATTTTTGAACATCGTCTCTTCTGGGTTGGTTTTGAAGAAAATCCTCCCTCTGAAATGCTAAAATCAGATCTTCTCTCTGAAGAAAAATATGCATTTTTTATAAAAGGATTTAATTCTGATGATTTCTTTGTTCTTGTTTCTCAACAACTAGGATGTTTTCCACCTACTTTTATTAGAAAACCATTTACACATTTGTCTGACACACTTGATACACTTTCTAGATATAAAATTCCATCAATGAATAATAGAATGATTAGAAATGTAAATATTGATAATTCTAACGCTATTGATAGCCTGACCAAAAACGTAGTTCAAAAAGCCATAAGTAGTATTGAAAATAACAAAACACTTATGGCTCAACATTTTATTATGGCCGGACTTTTTGATGAAGTGATAAAATTAGCAGAAGAAACTACGGATGAGTTTGATTTGGAGTTTGAATACCAAGTGATTAATGCCTTACGTCAAAAAAATGAATATTCAATTGCAATTGAGCGATTGAATCAGCTAGATAGTAAATTCCCTAATACTTACAAAATTAACGATAGTTTAGCATCGCTATACTCCATAATTGGATTTAGCAAAAAAGATACAAATTCTAAGAAAGATAGCTTAACAAACCTACAATTATCTATGAACTTCGCGATGAAATCATATAAGATATCACCTTCATTGGATAATCTTAAACGTTGGGAAACACGTTTGGCACTCATGCATACCTTTTATCTTACAACCATTCATGATGAAGAAATACATACATTATTACATGAATCGATCAACACTTTTGTTAAACATTTAAAATCTTTCACAGCAGACAATAGTGACGAATTAACTTCTATGAATTTCTTTTTTATAGCACGTCTATATATAGAAGAACAACATTTTGAATACGCACAGTTTATATTAGAGAGTATACAAGATATAAATTTCCTTAACACTGATTCTCAAGCAAATTTAATGGCTACATGGGGATTATGGTATTTTAGAAATATGAATTGTAATTTTGATACGTCTCTAAAAGAAGGAATACGTTATTATCAAGAAGGCATGAGCTTAATACATAAAAAGACTGACGATGATTCGAGTGATAACTTATACAGTGCAATAAAACAACAATTCCTACTTGAACATGCTAAGTTCCTATTACAGCATGCTCAACCTAAAGAAAAGATTATCTCCATGCTAGAAGAATGTATCGGATTAGGTAAACTTTCTGCTCTAGATAGCGATATTCAGACAGAAGCAGTTAGTATATTAGGATCTATAAACATCCAAAATACTATTCTATCAGAAGTAGCTTATACTACTTCACCGAACTCACTATAACTTTAAATAAAAGATAACCACCCGTAAGAACAAGTGGTTATCTTTTATTTAAACTAATTTTCTTTCCTAGACTCCTATAATACGTCCTGACATACATAATATTCTTATTAAATTACTAAAAATGCTCTCCAGAATAAACCTTCAACTGTTCAACAGCCACCACTCCCGCTTGTTCCTCACAATCTATTAAAGACAGTCCTTGTGACATAGAGCTCCAAAACTCATATCCTCAATCTTCCATCCACCTATAAACTTCCATTGTATACAAACAATCTTTTCGTTTTATTATTTCAGCTTTATATTGTT
This sequence comes from Bacillus sp. FG16, assembly GCF_057809515.1. NCBI lineage: Bacteria > Bacillati > Bacillota > Bacilli > Caryophanales > Bacillaceae > Bacillus > Bacillus sp. FG16. The sequence goes on along the minus strand of NZ_JBMDKC010000033.1, from coordinate 21,936 downwards.
TACTTGGTGAAAAATATTCTTTTACAACTTTTTCCACGATTTTATTCTCTCCTTAAAAATATCCCTACAGTTAATTTAGAAAAAATAAAAGCATGTGCTTTGGACACATGCTTTTACTTTTTAGCTTACTTTGATCTTTTGCTTATTCTTTGAAAACGCAGATGTTTACACCTTTGTCTTCGTGTCTGGTTCCATCTTTTCTCCTTCAGCTCCGCTTTAGCTCTTGCTTCTGATTCCACCTTGACCCTTGCTTCCGCTTCCAGTCTCGCTTCTGTTTCTGCCTTGACCCTTGCTTCTGCTTCCAGCCTTGCTTTTTCTTCTGCCTTGGCCTTTGTTTCTGCTTCCAGCCTTGCTTTTTCTTCTGCCTTGGCCTTTGTTTCTGCTCCCAGTCTTGCTTTTTCTTCTGCTTTTGCCTTTGTTTCTGCTTCCAGCCTTGCTTTTGCCTTTGCTTTTTCTTCCAATTCTTTTTCTAGGTCTTTTATGCACATATCCGTTACTTCTTGAAAAACTCTTACTCTATTTTTACTCGTATTATTTATTATAGTAGTAACCACCATAAGAAGTAATCCAAAAAGAAACAATGCGCCAGATGCATTATAAAACAAACTAGAATTATTAATCTTATTTATCACTTCTTCAGGAATAAACTGATCTATAATTAATCTAATTCTATCATTAACTACTAAAAAGACAAAAATCGAGGAAAGCATCCCTACTATAAATGTTTGTAAAACTGATGTAGTCATATCTTTCTCTTCTACATTTAAGTACGCCTTAAACGCCCTCATTCTTTCGTTATCTTCTTCGAAATAATTGCGTATCTTCTCTTTTAGTCTAGAAATATTCCCCAACACATCTTCATTAGCTTTTACATCTTGAGTAGCGTTCTGGTCACTGCCACTTTCAACAATTTCTTTCCGCTTCCCTTCAATTGGTTGTAAAATGCCTGTCCATGCATATAAATTTAGTTCTCCAAACTTCTTATCCGCTCCTTTCCTTGTCATTACCTTTTCATTTATATGCCAATAGGCTATATTGAATAAATTAAATGCGGCAGCACAAGATAAATATAAGATTACAATATAAATATCAACCGTCCACGTTGCACCAATTTGAGAGGCAATTAATTTACTAAAACAAGGATATATAAAAAATAATATCCATAATATAATTGTCAACCACAATGATTTATATCTAAACACCTTCATAACCCCTCTCTTTTTTCTTATTATTTTTTTAACCTTCATACTGCCTATTTTGAATAATTTAAACCATTCGAAATAAAGCAGTATGATAATCATTTTACTAATTACACTACTAAATCACAATATAAAAATTTACATTATTTGTTTAACTCCATCTCAATTCCTAATTCATAGGCATAAGCATAAAAAGCACGATTTCTTTTTCTATAATAGTCACCTTCTGATAAATTTAATTCTCTAATTAATTCAAACCTATTAACCTTACTTTTAGACATATATTTCTGAATAATTGCCCGATCACATTCACTTTCTAATTTGTAAAGCGCTTCATCCATTGTTTCAATGTAATTACTTCTTTCCTTCTTCCCCTTATTATTTTTTAAATAAATTCTATATTTATTTAATGCTGTGAGAACATTTTTTTTCGTAGCCTCTTTATCAAGTACAGGTAGGGCAATATCCAACATAATCTCACTCCTTCACCATTTTCAAAAATGTATCCAACGGCATGACTACTAACCAAGGTTTTCTATCCGCTTTTATTGCTAATGCATCTGGCTGTTCACGTTCATCCTCCAACCAGTTATATAAAGTCTTGAATCCTTCCTTCCTCGCTTTTACCTCCCATTCAAGACCTAAACCCTTCACATCATTTGAGTACCCGTCCATGGCACCAGAGAGCGGTACACGAGCACCGCCTATCAAACTAGCAAATTCTCTTTCACGTCTCATTCCTTTATCTCGTTGACTCTTCCCCATTTATAAATCTCCATTTCTTTAAAAGGATTATTTTGTTAAACTCCAATATGCAATATTGCATATTCTGTACTTTCAATTTTCTTACATGCGATAATTTATTTATAAAAATACAAAGTATTAGTTAGGGTGATTTTATATGAACAAGTTCAAAAAGAAGATCATTAAATCTTTACAAACATTTTGGGGATGCTTAGCATTCGGTGGATTAATGTTTGCTATCTTCTTAATTATGGATCTAACAGATACACCTTTAAATACATTAGGCTGGAGAGACTGGCTAGGTTCTGCAGTAGGTGCAGCTATTGTAGCTGTTGGAATGTTTACTTTAAGTAAATTAGATTTAAAATAAATATTCCGTCAATTCTATAGATACACCAGTCTCCAATTCCCCTGGAGATGAGTGGCTAGCTTTTGCTAGCTGCTCTTTTATTTGTAACCTCGTTAGGCTTCTGTTACTTTTCACTTCCGAAAAATTTGTCTACCCACTTTTCAACTTTTACAACTTCTTGCCTTAATTGTTCTGCCAACTCTGCGATTTCTGCTTGAGCACCTTTCCCTTTTCTACGTTTATTGTAGAAATCTAAAAGCCCCCGTAAATTGACTGTTAAGACTAGGTTAGTTGTAGCTGCGTTTGGAAGTACACTGCGAGCATCCTCAGCAGGAATTCCTAATGTTCTAAGTAAATCATAATCACTTTGTAGCTTGTACATCATCTCATTGTATACTTTAACTACTTCTTCCCCTTTAGCTTTAACCGTTTCAGGCACTATATAATCAAACCCACCTATCTTATCATCGCTTCCCATGCGTACATACCTTTGAGATTGGACTGAATAACTGAATCCTACACGGTGACGAGTTAACTGAGTGAGTAACGCTCTGCTAACTCCTTCTACTGCAAAGGTATATGTTAGATGCTCTAGTGTTGAAGTATGCCCTGAACCCACAATATGTCTAATGAGCCGATCTACTTCTTTTCCACCTTTTCCATCAGTTGCTTTGCCCTTGAAGTACTTCTCTCCCTCTAAAGATACAATCCTACTAGGTTTATTTGGCGAGTAGCACGTACGGATTGCCGATAAAGCTACTACTTGCCCATGGGTAGGATCAAAATCTTCCTCTCCAATACCAGATACAAGAGCTAAATAATTAACAAATCCCTCAGATAATTGCGTATGTGCTAGTAGCTTTACATCCATATTTAAATTCTCCTTTTCCTAATAAATTTGTAACCTCGTTAGAAAAGTTTTTCATAATAAACCTTCAATTTTTGCTATCGCCTCAAATATAGGATAGATCTGTTGCGGGACCACTGCATTGCCCAAGAATCTCAATCTATCTTCGTCCAATCTTGTGGCAGTCCCATCATCCATTCCACAAATTGCGGGTTTATTTTCTTCCCAATATGTTCTGGAAAGTGTTCCCCGATTGATCCCGGTAGTGTTTTCCCATGCTTCCCGTTTGCTTCTGAAGGGCACAACTCTCGGATCGGCTTGTAATTTTGACTTGTCGTCGGAGTGGCCAATAATAAATGTCCGGTATCTTTGATGTGGCGCGCCGACACTGACAGCCGGAAATGCAAACGTCCTTGTCGAGTAGTTTTCTTCTTCCAAATCGGAGAGCACGGTGTCCAAGCCCATTGTGACGTGTCCAGCAACATTTTCTCCAACAAACCAAGTGGGTCTGATTTCTTTAATGAGTCGGAAAACTTCTGGCCATAGCCATCTTTCGTCTTCTGCACCTTTTCTCTTTCCTGCCATGCTTTCTCCCTGACAGGGATATCCTGCTGAAATAACTCCAATTGAATCAACATCAACACCTCCATCTATTAATGATTGTTTCGTAAGTTTATATAAATCCGGGAAAATAGGAATGTTAGGATAGTTCTTTCTAAGTACGTTTTGATTGAACTCTTCTATTTCGCAAAAGGCTGCTGTTCCAATTCCAGCCCAATCCGCTGCCATGCTTATGCCTGCAATTCCCGAACATAGATCCAACATTTTCAGTCCAGATTTCTTATTTCTGCACATAAACCCAACTCATCCTAATAACCATTTTCCTGTCTCTCAAAGTTTTCCGCATTCTTTTCCTTATACGAATCAATAACATCCTCATACGTAAATCCGTACAAATAGCAAATACGAAAGAAGATACCAAACGCTCGTCTTAAATGTCCCATTGTTGTGGTTAAATCTCTGTACTGACACCATGCCCTTTTTGCGGTCAACACATCTTGCATGTACCATTCGAACAGCATATTTACATTACTTGTATCTTTTCTCATAATTGATTGCATACTAAACGATGGAATAAGTTCATGTCTCCATGTACATTTATCTAATTCAATTACAATGTTCATAAGAAAATGGAGACCATCTATTAACTCTTCTAATAGACCATTCTTTGGAACTCCAAATCCTGTACTCCACATCTTAAACGCTCGAGTTTCGTTCCATGCTTCACTGATCTCCACCAGTAATGCACGAAACAACATATCCATTTTGTCATTTCCTTTATATCCAATTCGTTTATCCAGTTCTTTTTGCATTTCAAATAGTTCCGCAATATCAAAGTTTTGTTTCTTCTCTTCAGATGTAATTGTGTGTAACTGAATCATTATAAGTTCACTCCAAGTTTGTATTTTAATAAGAATATAGTCACACTAATCAAAAGCCAGCTGACTAAAATGATTGCCATTTCCTTTTTAAAGCTCACTCTTCTCCCTCCAACATTTCCACTAACTCCTCAAACGAGCATTCGAACAAATCTCGAAGCCCGTCCTTGGATTTATAAATACCTCTATCAATCAGTTGATCTATGATGTGTTGATGCAAAACTACCCCACCATGTCCTCGACACAAAATTGTAATTCCATACTTTTAGCAGTAAAGTACTTTACTGGAGTATCTTTTTCATTAATTGCCACACACCCTAAAACACCCTCAAATTTGTTATCTTCAGTTTGAACAATTACTTTGTATAGGACATCTTCACGCTCACAAATGTCACCTAATTTAAACTCATCCATCTTACGTTTTTTCTTATAAAACATTATGAAACGCTCAAATTCTTCTAACTCTTCATCAGTTGCTTTTCGAAATGTACTCTCTTGATATTTTTTAAAGAAACACCCATGTTCATAAAAACGATAGTCACCGACTTTTAAGCCCATTATTAAGTAATACTTTTCTTGTGTTTCTTCTTTTAAAACCCCATACCATTTATCACTTAAACCTTCTATTACAAACATTTCGCCTTCTTCTAAATTCAATGGTTCTTCATAATCCACAAACTCATTTTCAAAAAAGAAATCCATACTAATTGCTGATGGTACAATACGCTGACTACTTATCCCCAAAACCTCATGCTTACCTTCTTTTAATGTGTGTGCAAAAAAATCATTCTTTTCTTTAATCCAATTCGTTTTCATTCTTTCAATCGCTTCAAATCCTGTATATGTTTTCATTCTTTTCCCTTCGCTTTCTTTAACATTTCTTCAATCCGTTTTCCCGTTGTATTTTTATAGTCCTCACATGACCATTCAGCGTTATTTGTCGGAGATGGTGTAAATACCATCCCCCAACTACTAACGCTTGAAATATGGACATTGGGACGAATTACAGTAATGGTCATATTAGTTCGTCTCCCTTTTAAAAAGGTAATTTTCTTTTCCGCTTATCTCTTGTAAACTTAAACTCAATATGCCTGTATGTATTGAACATACGTGACGTAATACGTTCGTCGTAAGCTTTCATCACAGCTTCACCTGTTAGATTTGTTGTGACGATTGTTTTCTTTCCTTGTCTTCCATCAAAGACTTTAAACAGGACACGATTCACGAATGCAGTTGCCTTTGGATCCACTGCATCCATATCACCTAGTTCCGCACCTAAGTCATCAATCACTAATAAATCTGCACTAACTAGTAAATTAACAATGCTATGCTCAGACTCCTCAGATTGCCCATTGAACGTAGAACGTATATAGTCAAATAGTTCTGATACAGAAACATAAAGAACCGTCCCTGTGCTATTCTCATTCATTTCATGAGCAATTGAATAGGCAAGATGACTTTTACCTGCACCTACTTTTCCAACTAGAATTAAATTAAACCTCACATCATCCAAGTAATCCTCAAGCGCTCGTTTTGCTAAGGTGTAATTCTTTTCATCCTCTTCACAGTCAGATTTAAAAGTTGAGAATCTAGCAAGTTTAATTGTTTCATCTTTAATCAAGCTCTTATCGTAAAACATACTTTTACGTTTTCTCTGTTCCTTCTCATCTCGGAATACACTCATTTCAGCTTCTAGCTTTTGATTATCTTCTGCCAACTTACATACTGGGCAAACTACTTCACCGTTTATCTTCATGAATCGAACAGTACGTTTACGTTCTTTTTTGCAAACCTCACATGTATCAGAAAGGAAGATCATCTTCTTCGAAAGGGTCTTTGCTATATCTGTTACCTTTACTAGAGCCATGTTTTCCTTCCACCTTTCCTTGTTGTAAATAGCCTTCAAACTTTGTACCAAATAATGTTTCTGGTCTTAGATACTTTGCTTGTTCCGTTCTTAGCCATTCTTTAGCTTTTGTATCAATCACAGTTTTAAAGTTATCCACAGTGAATCCTTCTACTAATCTAGTATTAATTAATGTTTGTGTTTTCTTAGATGTTAAACGGTAACTACTACCACACACATCGTTGAGATAGTTTACTATCTCGACTATATATTCTTTAATCTCTGATGTAGTCTCTGTGTTAGTCTCTGGTATTGGTTTACCCAAATTGGGTACATCCATTTGCCCATTTTGGGTAGACCGTCTACCCAAGTTGGGTACATCGTTTGTGGATTCTAACAAACGGAGTTTTTCATAATTAATGGAATACCATTTCGTCTTATCAAACTTAGCTCGATTATAATTACCTATAACAAGAAGCTGTTCATCTTCTAAATTCTTTACAATACGTCTAATGGTATTCTCACTCCAAAATGGAAATTGTTTAACCCATTCTGCCACACTGTTATATACCCAGTTTCTTTTATCATAAAAATGCTTAGATCTATTTAGCCAATAATGTATTTGTTGTAGAAATATTGCCTCATTTAAACCAATTCTGCTTGCCAGTCCTGGAAGAACAAGTAATGGTTCTTCATGAATTAATAAATTACTCATCTCTTCACCTTCCTCATAACAACTTCATAATAGAATCCACGGTCACGATCCATCACAAGGCAACCTTTAAACAGATGAGGATTTTCATCATTTCTATGTTTAACTGTTTCTAACACTTTTCGAATAGGAAATAAGTAATCAAACCCTTCATACTCTAAACGACGACAGCGCTTAAGTAATTCAGATAACCTTTTATCACGTAAATACCGAGTACCTAAACTTCTATTCAAAGCTATTGGCATTGAACCATCTCTTACTATCGTTTTCATTTCAGTCACCCACCTATTGTGCTTGCTGTTGCTTTTCTTTCGCTTCGTTTAACCACGATGTTATTGTTTTTTGTAACTGAGATGCTTGTTGCACTGTCATTCCTTTGAAAGATTGAATTCCTAATGACTGTTTTACAGTGTTCTTCGTTTCTTCAAATGACATATTATATACTTCCGATAATTCTCTAATTTGCACATGAATTGCTTTTATTCTTTGTTCATTTGCAACCTCTGCCTGTCTAGCTTGCTCCTGTTGTGGAACGTTATCTAGTTGCTTAGCTGCTTGTTTAGGTTCATCATCATGTGGAATATCTTCACCTGAATAGATGTACAAGCCTAATCCGTGTAGTGCAATAGCTTTTGCTAGGCACCTTTGAATCGACGTGTTTATTTGAAATGATGTAGGTTTTGCGATTGGCTTATTATAGTTATCCAATACAGGATGAATTTGCGAACGTGTGATGTTATTTACCGTTACTTCAACTTCTACAAAATACCCAACTTCTGTTTTCATATAAGGTAATCCATCAAACCTAACAACTTGCCATGTCGCATCAGGATACTTCTTTAGAAGTTGATCTACAGCCCATGACCAACTTAGATAACTAAAACGTCCCTTCTTCTCAACATGTTTACTGACGTCAATAACTGCTAATTCTGCAAAGTAATTTTTAGTTTCACTCATCGGATTCTCACACTCTCACCTTGTTTTAATGAAATACCATCCCACTTCATACCATTCTTAATCGCTAGTAATAATGCTTTTTTATCTACCTTCGGATTCTGCGGAATCATGTATTCTGTTGGAATAACTGCATCCTCTGCAATATCTAAACTTGCTGGATTCTTTTGAATACCTACTGTTATCAATGCACCTTTAATACGTCTTTTATCCACAGCAACCATTTGATGATATAAATAGTCCTTAATATTTTTACAGTTGTTCTCAAAAGACTTACGACGTTCAGCCAAACGATTTTCTTCTCCTTTAATCACTTCAACTTGCGCTTCAATATTGCGAATCAATAACGCTGCACCTTGTACTTTCTCTTCAATTGCTTCACCGATTGATTGAAGTGTATCGTTAATTACTTCCGAATCTGCCCCGTCTTCAATCATTTGCTGTAATTCACAGAAATTTTTACTTAACTCGTATAATTTCATTTTGATTCCACCTTTCCAACCTTAGATAGTGCTCGTTCTATTGGCCAACCTCTATACAACCTTGTCCGAACAGTTGCATAAGGTATTCCAAGAATTTCACATGCCTTTGTTATCGGTAATTTTTCTCCATTTATTTCTACAAGACGATTGCTTCTTCTGTTTAATGCCTGTTCTTGAGTTGTAGCCCATCTACAATTCTCTTTGGAATACCCTAAATTGTTGTCAATTCTCTCTATAGAAAGTGAATCAGAATAGCCATCTTTCATATCTTCATAAAAGTTAAGGAATTCTTTCCATCTATCGCACACTGAGATACCTCTACCACCGTATCTGTTATAATTAGAAGCATTTTCATCTGTACATCTTTGAACCATAGAGGCCCAAATGGTATAAATCCTTGTATATCTGAGATTGTGTTTTACTGAATTATATTTCCGAAGACATCCACAACTTTGGGTTTTTCTAAGGATCAAACTACTTTTACAAACAACCTTTTCATTTCCACATTCACATCTACAAAGAATAGTTCTTGGTTTCGAATGTCCTCCCTTGAACTCTTTAATAGCTGTCAATTTCCCAAATTTTTTACCGACTACATTATTTTCTTTCATTGTTTTTACCTCCTAACATATTTTTATAGCCTCCTAGAACGGCATACTGCCATATGGTTTATTAGTTAATATGGTAATCACATAATCTATATCTATCTTTCTACAGGTATCTGCTTCCTGTGCGGATATAAGTTTCAAACTACTTACAGCCTTTTCAACCCGCTTTTGTAGTAATTGATTTTCTATTGTCTCTTCCATGTAATCACCCCATGTGATATACTGACCTCGAATTTGTTTTTTATTGGGAACCCATTGCAGTGGGTTTCTTTTTATTTACATAAAACCTTTTGAATAACATCCTCTTTAATGCCAACCTCTCGCATACGCTCTACAACGTGCTGAACTCTATCATTTTCCTTCTTTTTAAATATCAATTCCTTTAATTGCTTATCACACTCTTTTGCCTTTTCTCCACATGCCTCATACTCTTTACAAGCCTCATAGAATTCTTTCGTTTTACCCTCTACATTTTTCTTACTTGCAATACGAGTTAACAAAAATTGATTCTTTATGTAGTTCTCCTTCTTATTACGTAAGGATTTCGCTAACTCCGCATCCTCGGGTAACACTAAATTTTCAATTCCCACTAGATTCACCAGCCTTTTTAAAAAGAGCATTTAGACATACAAACCTATTCTCTATTAATCGACGCTGCTTTTTATTTGGTAATTTATAATGGGCTAGTAGTCTTAGATAATCAGATACTTTTACATTGTTATAATCAATTGTAAACATCATCAATCCATCCTTTCTTCAGCCCATTCAACTAAGAATGCTTGTACTTGTTTGGCTGGAAAATACCATTTCTTACCCACTTTAAATTTAGGGAACCGTGGATCAAAGAAGAACTGATCCTGAATTGTATTCCACGACATACATACACGTTTTTTAAGCTCCTTAGTATCCCAAAACGCTAACTCCGCGTCGTACTCTTTAACCTTTTTTTGAATTTCTTCCACACATAATTCCTTCACAACATTTTCGTCTATTTGAACATTGAACATGATTATTCCCTCCTTATTTTTAAACCATTGATCTCCAGCTGTTATCTGTAAATATTCTCTACAAAGAAATCCTGAGAACGCAATTTTGCGTTTTCTAAACCCTTTTAAATCATTGGTCTCCAACCATTTACAAAATTCAAAGCTTCCTCGAAATCCTTCTTCAAAATATCGCGGTAACTATTCACATTGAAGGCATCTTTCAAGTTACGTCCTAATAATCCGAATAGCTTGCGAGTAGAATCATGTACTTCTTTATCTACATGACCGTTCTCCCATAAAAAATAGATCCGTTTTGCTTTCGTTTTTTCAATTACTCTTTGTTGTCCGTAATCTACAGTTAATTGCTTTTCAACTACCTGCTCTAATGAGGAAACTCTTTTATTTAAGTTACTAGTTCCTGTAGCTAATAGTTCGATTTGACCAAATGTATCAATAGGGACAATTGACTGATTCTCAATGAATGCTCTCATTCTTTTAAATTCTTCAATAAACCTCACTTTAATTTTCATCGTTTCAATCGTGTTATAAGAAAACATTAATATTGTGAAGGCATCTTCTGTCATGTCGATTTTTTGTAAAGTTCGTCCTGTAACATCTTTATAAAAGCTAAGCCCAAAGTTGGACTCAGTAAATTTCCCTTCTCCTGCACTTTCCAACTTTTCCATCTGAACCTTAATGTCTCTTAAGACATGTTTATGTTGTTTTTTTAGCAATTCAGCTACGGTTAAGCTATCTGTAACGACTTTATTATCTTTAATAAAAACCAGACTTTCTTGATCACCTTTTACAAACAATTCTTCTTTTTCATCTACTACCATTATTTGTTCTGTCACTTTAAATCCTCCTCACACATGTCTAGTCCTAATAATTCAACAATCGCTTTCTTTTGTTTTTTCCCTTTTCTAGAACCTTTTAAAATGTCAGATAAATATGAAACTGATATTTTTAGCTCAAAAGCTAATACAGTTAGTGTTAAATTTCTTTCTAACAATACTTTTCTAACCTCAATTCCAAAACTCGAATACTTCATCTAGATGTTCACACCTTTCAAAATGCGAATATTTTCGCTGATTTATTGACCGAAATTAGTCTGTGTGCTAAATTATAATTATAAAAAGGTATACAAATACAAAACTAAACAGTTTCCTCAGTATTAGTTTCTAAAACTCAAATCAATTTTTATACTCTTTTTAGCTAACAAATTAGCTTACAACCTAATAATAATAGTCTACAAACTAATTGTCAAACGTTATTTTTAGTCTACAGTCTATTTTATTTCGTCCGTAAGTACGGAAGGTGATTAGAATGAGCTTAGTAAACACAATTAAAAATCTATGCAAAAACCATGATACATCCATATCTGCATTAGAAAAGGACTTAGAATTCGGCAATGGGACCATAAGAAAATGGGATAAAGCATATCCCTCAGCCGATAGACTCCAAAAAGTAGCTGATTACTTTAATGTAACTACTGATTTCTTACTTGGAAGAACAAATCAAATGCATTTAACCACTAAAGATGAAAAAGATATCGAAAAAAGAATGGAAGAAATAAAAAGAGATCTTCAAGGTGAAGACGGATTAATGTTCTCTGGTGAGCCTATGAGCGACGAAGCCGTAGAATCTTTATTAGATGCAATGGAATACATCGTGAAACAAACTAAAGTAATCAATAAAAAATACGTTCCTAAGAAATATCGTACTACCGACGATAACTGATGCGAGCTTAGGAGGGAAAACATTGAAATTCGTCATAAGAGATCTAGTCCAACAACTTTGCACAAAACACAACACGAATAACCCCTATGAGCTTGCAGATTGTTTAAAGATAAATGTACTAACCTGGGATTTACATGAAGAAATAAACGGATTTTATAAATACGAAAAAAGAAATCGTTACATTGTTATTAATAATCACTTGTCTCCATCCATGCAAAGAACTGTTTGTGCGCATGAATTAGGACATGCAATCCTACATACTCATGCGAACACACCTTTTCTGCGTAAGAACACATTCTTTTCAGTTGATAAATTAGAGATAGAAGCAAATACGTTTGCTGCGCTTTTGTTAATTGATAAAAAGACCATTCAACCTGGTGATACAAAAGCATGTATAGCATACAAAAATAATATTCCAGTTGAACTGTTAGAATTTTATAAGCCTTACTAAAAGGAGGTGAGACATTTTGATTATTGATTTAAACGCTGAACGAGAAAAACGAAAGAAACGCACCATCCAACAAGAAGAATTTAAAAAGGTCCCTATCGTTGAAAAAATCCATATTGTTGATGGTGAAATAAAATTTGAAGTTTCGGGTTACAAAGAAACTCCAGTAAAGTGGTTAGATGATTAATCTGGCCACTTTACAATTATAAAGAAAGAGGGAATGCTATAATGGCTAGCTTCAGAAAATTCGGAGATGTTTGGGAATTCCGGGTGAGATTTAAAGACCCTTATACTCAAAAATACAAAGAAAAATCAAAACGTGGATTCAAGACGAAAAAAGAAGCACAACTTGCAGCTGCTGAAGAAGAGAAAAAATTATTAAACGGTTTAGAAGTTGAGATTACTCCTACTTCACTAAAACATTACCTTAGAGACTGGTTAAAATTATTTAAGCAAGACAATGTAAGGAAAAACACTTTTATCTTGCATGAACGTAACATCGAAAAGCATATCATCCCCTACTTTCAAAACATGAACCTAAAAGAACTCAAACCAATGATGTATCAAAAATTTATTAATTCCTTAACTGATCAGGGATACAGTAAGCGAACTGTTCAAATTATCCACGGCACAATGAATAATGCTATGAAAAAGGCTGTTAGCTTAAAAAAGATTGAAAACAATCCTTGTGAAGAAGTAGTTATTTCAAATAAGAACAATAAAGAAAGAGAAGGGCTAAAATATATGCGAAGTGAAGACATCCCCCTTTTCTTAAAGACTTCTTATCAATACAACTATATTTATTACATCTTTTTCAAAGCACTTCTGAATACTGGTATGCGTAAAGGTGAAGCTGCTGCTTTACAATGGAAGGACATAAATTTAAAAGAACATACGATAACCATTTCTAAAACATTGGATTTTACAGCTAAAACAAAAGAAGAATTATTCGGGGATACAAAAACATTTACTTCTAAACGTACTATCATGATTCCTAAATCATTAGTCGATGAACTGCTGGCACATAAAAAGTGGCAAAATGCTAATAAGCTTGTTTTACAAGATGCGTATGAGCATGAATTAGATTTAGTCTTTTCAAGAGTCGATGGAAAGTTCTTACCGAAGTCAACATTGTTCAATGCATTCTCACGCATACTTAAGAAAGCAAATTTACCTAGATTAGAAATACATTCATTACGACACACCCACGCGGTTCTTTTATTAGAGTCTGGTGCAAGTATGAAATACATTCAAGATAGACTAGGACATAAGAGTATAGAAATCACTTCTAACGTTTACTCTCATATTAGCGACAAAATTAATAAGGATTCTATTTCGGGGTTTGAAGCTTATATGAATAATGTATTGGGGTAACTTTGATTTTTTTGTGGGTGTTTTGTGGGTGGATTACTCTTCTTTCAAACAAAAGTGTTTTACCCACAAAATAAAAAAACCCTCAACACGTTGTGTGTCAAGGGTTTGAGCCTCTTAGTATAGAGACATATATTGATCGCGTTCCCATTGGTGAACTTGTGTTCTAAAGATATCCCACTCAATCTCTTTCGCTTCGATGAAGTGCTCAAGTAAGTGTTCTCCTAGTGCACCACATACTACTTCATTAGACTGTAATGTAACTAATGCTTGCGCTAATGTTGCTGGTAAGTCAACGATACCTGCTTCTTCGCGCTCTTCTTTTGTCATTACATAGATGTTACGATCTACTGCAGCTGGTGGAGTTAATTTGTTTTTAATTCCATCAAGACCTGCAGCTAATAATGTAGCCATTACTAAATATGGGTTTGCAGCTGGGTCAACACTACGTACTTCTACGCGTGTACTAATACCACGAGATGCAGGGATACGTACTAACGGGCTACGGTTTTGTGCAGACCATGCTACGTAACAAGGTGCTTCATATCCAGGTACTAGACGTTTGTATGAGTTTACAGTTGGGTTTGCTATCGCTGTAAATGCTGGTGCATGTTTTAAAATACCTGCGATGAAGTGACGAGCATCATCACTTAGTTGTAAGTCACCGTTTGCATCAAAGAATACGTTCTCACCATTTTTAAATAATGATAAGTTACAGTGCATACCTGAACCGTTCACACCGTATAGTGGTTTTGGCATAAACGTTGCGTGTAAACCATGTTTACGAGCAATTGTTTTTACAACAAGTTTGAATGTTTGAATGTCATCACATGAACGAATTGCATTTGCATATTTAAAGTCAATTTCGTGCTGCCCTGGAGCAACCTCATGGTGAGATGCTTCAATTTCAAATCCCATTTCTTCAAGTTCAAGAACGATATCACGACGACAGTTTTCCCCTAGATCCATCGGCGCAAGGTCGAAGTATCCACCGTTATCGTTTAATTCTAATGTTGGATTTCCTTTTTCATCAACCTTAAATAGGAAGAATTCTGGCTCTGGTCCAAGATTGAAGTCTGAAAATCCTAAAGCTTCCATTTCTTTTAACACACGTTTTAAGTTGTTACGTGGGTCTCCATCAAATGGAGTGCCATCTGCATTGTAAATATCACAGATTAGTCGAGCTACTTTACCTTTTTCAGCTGTCCAAGGGAAAATTACCCAAGTGTCTAAATCAGGATATAAATACATATCAGATTCTTCAATACGTACGAAACCTTCAATCGAAGATCCATCAAACATCATTTTGTTATCAAGAGCTTTCGTTAATTGTCTCACTGGAATCTCTACGTTTTTAATTACCCCTAAAAGGTCCGTAAATTGTAAACGGATATACTTTACATTCTCTTCTTTCGCCAAACGGAAAATATCTTCTTTTGTGTATCTAGACATTATAAATTCCTCCTTAGTCCCTCTAATCGCCTTCAGAATCAGTTATCTTTAGTGAAAAAATCTTGAAATGTCACCTTGTCGCAATGAAGTTCGATTGAATCTACCTGTATGTTGTAGTTCATCTCGAAGTATTTTGCGAAGCTCAGTTTTTGAAATTTCTTTCGTTTCTTCTTTTACTTTCACTGCTTCTGTTTGATTTTCTTTCATTAGTAACACTTGTTTAATACCAGCCATATTCAAGCCTTGATCTAACAAATCTTTAATTTCTAACAACTTATCTACATCGTTAAATGAAAATAATCTACGATTCCCCTTCGTACGGGTTGGAGAAACAAGATTATGCTCTTCATAGTAGCGAATTTGACGTGCAGACAATTGTGTTAAATCCATAACAATACCAATAGGAAACAGCGGGGCAGAACGTCTATCTTCTTTCATTTTTCAGTTCCTCCTTCGCCTTAACTGTTTCTCATTTTATACCATGTTATGTTTAGTGTCAATAGATGTTAGCTTTTCTTACATGATTTTTTATAAATTTTTTCATTCTTTTTTCTAATCTCACAAATCATTACTTTTATACGAAAAAAGCTGCCGAAATCGACAGCTTTCCTTTAAGAAATTGTTAATAAATTCTTTTCAATCAATTCATCAATCGCAGAACAAATCGCAATTTTAACATGCGAATACGTTAAGCCACCTTGAACATACGCAACATATGGCGGTCTAATTGGACCATCAGCAGACAATTCAATACTTGCACCTTGAATAAACGTTCCCGCAGCCATAATCACATCATCTTCATAACCCGGCATATAGTTTGCATACGGAGTAAAATGCGAATTAATTGGAGATGCATATTGAATTGCTTGACAGAAGGCAACCATACGGTCTTTATCATCAAATTGAACAGATTGAATTAAGTCTGTTCTTGGTGCATTCCACGCTGGTGACGTATTCATTCCTAACTTTTCTAAAAAAGCTGCTGTAAAAATCGCACCTTTTAGCGCTTGCCCCGCAACATGTGGCGCTAAGAAGAAACCTTGATACATTTCTTGCAGACTGTATAAAGACGCTCCAGCTTCGGCACCAATTCCCGGAGATGTTAAACGATATGCACACGCTTCAACATGCTGTTCTTTGCCGACAATATAGCCACCAGTTTTTACAATTCCCCCGCCTGGGTTTTTAATAAGCGAACCTGCCATTAAATCCGCACCAACATGACACGGCTCTTGCTCTTCAATAAACTCGCCATAACAATTATCTACAAACACAACAACATCAGGTTTAATTTCTTTAACAAACGCGATCATCTCTTTAATTTGAGAAATAGTAAACGATGGACGAGTAGCATAACCTTTCGAGCGCTGAATACCGATCATTTTCGTATTACTATGAATCGCTGCTGCAACAGCTTCAAAATCAACAAGCCCAGCTTCAGTTAGTGGAACTGCATTGTAACCAATATTATATTCTTTAAATGAACCTACACCTTTCCCACGCACACCAACGATTTCCTCTAACGTATCATACGGTTTCCCAGTGATATACAATAACTCATCTCCTGGGCGTAAAATACCAAATAACGCTGTAGAGATAGCGTGAGTACCTGAAATAATTTGCGGACGAACAAGTCCAGCTTCCGCCCCAAATACATCAGCATACACTTTTTCTAACGTATCACGGCCAATATCATCATAACCATAACCTGTCGTCGGGATAAAATGCGAGTCACTAATTTTATGTTTACGAAAACTTTCTAATACACGAAACTGATTACTTTCAATTACTTCATCCGCACGTTTATGTACTTCTGTAATCTGACTCTCTACTTCTTTTACGATTGGAGCAATTTTTTCTCCATTTTTCAAACGATCAAACATTTTTATTTTCTCCTTCTTCCACTAAAAATCTCTTTAATTGCACATTAAGCGATGAATGAGTAAAAATATACCCTGCACAATCATATACAAATTTATCTTCCAGAAACTCCATCTTTGCTAATAGCGTTTCCGTCTTTAAAAGCGTTAATAACTTACCTTCACTCGGAGGGATTTCCACTCGATAACGATCCATTTCTTTCTTCATTTTCATTTCTATCGCTTCTTTTATACGCAATAAATCACTTTCTTCAAAAGCACTAGTCATTAAGAAATCACTTTTCGGAAACGGAATAAAGTTTTGATGTAATTCATCTTTTTTATTATATAACGTAATAATAGGAATATGATTAATTTCAAGTTCTGATAATAATCGTTTTACTGTTTTTTCATGCCCTATGTAGTTAGGATCCGCAGAATCAACTACATGTAAAATAACATCTGCTTACCCCGCTTCTTCCAGTGTTGAACGAAAAGCAGCGATTAATGAAGTGGGTAAATCTTGTATAAAACCAACAGTATCAGTTAGTAATACTGTATAACCAGAAGGTAACGGCATCTTCCTCGTCGTTGGGTCTAGTGTTGCAAACAGAAGGTTTTCTTCAAACGTATTAGCTTCCGTTAATCTATTAAACAGTGTCGATTTCCCTGCATTTGTATACCCTATTAATGAAACTTGAAATACTTTATTATCTTTTCTTCTCTCACGATATCTTTTTCGATGTTCCACAACAACTGCAAGTTGTTTCTTTATTTCATCAATACGCGATCGAATATGACGACGATCCGTCTCAAGTTTCGTCTCACCCGGTCCTCTCGTTCCAATACCACCACCAAGACGCGATAAGGACAACCCTTGCCCCATAAGACGTGGCATTGTATATTGCAACTGAGCTAATTCTACTTGAAGCTTACCTTCCCTCGACTTCGCACGTTGCGCAAAAATATCTAGTATTAGTTGCGTTCGATCAATTACTCTCGCATCTAATACTGAGGATAAATTCCGAATTTGACTCGGCGTTAATTCATTATTAAATACAATAACATCCGGCTCTAATTCTTCAGTTAACATTGTAAGCTCTTCTAATTTCCCTTTACCTATGTAAGTTGCCGGATGAAACTTTGGTCGTTTTTGCGTTGTTGAAACTAACAATTCTGCTCGTGCAGTCTTCGCTAGTGATGCAAGCTCTTTCATGGAATGCATAAATTTTTCATCATCATCTTGTGGCAATTGACAGCCTACTAGTATGACTTTTTCTTTTTCTTCCATCAAATATGTTCACTCATCCTTTTCGAAATTTAAACCTTCTAATATAATAGCAGAGGAAGCACATTTCATCTAGTTAGCGGGGGAGAAAATTCATGGCATGGGAGATTTTTAGCATCATAGGCACAATCGCTTTCGCACTAAGCGGAGCCATTGTTGCAATGGAAGAGGATTATGATATTTTCGGGGTGTATATTTTAGGAATGGCAACCGCATTTGGGGGAGGTGCCCTTCGTAATTTATTAATCGGTTATCCGATTGTCGCGTTTTGGCAACAAGACATGTTATTCCAAATCGCACTTTTATCAATGACTATTATTTTTCTTTTTCCAAATAAATTAATTAGACATTGGAAAAAGTGGGAAAATATCACTGACGCTATCGGCTTATCAGCATTTGCTGTACAAGGAGCATTATATGCTCAAAAATTAAATTTACCAATTAGCGCCACAATCGTAGCAGCTGTTTTAACCGGTATTGGCGGTGGTATCATTCGCGACCTTTTAGCCCGCAGAAAACCTCTCGTTCTTCGAGCTGAAGTATATGCCTTTTGGACGATTTTAGCAGGTTTCTTAATTGGCGCTCAAATTATTGTTAGCGATTGGGCTCTTTACATTTTATTCATTTTAATTGTTTGCTTCCGCATGGTTTCTATTCATTACAAATGGCATTTACCGCACAGACGTATCGAAACGAAAGAACGTTCAATGCATAAATAGCAATCTAACCTCTTTACATATCGTAAAGAGGTTTTTCTTTTCTAACGATTTTTTCTTTATATAATGTTTATACTAATTTTTAAAGTGAGGTGAATACAAATGACAAACCACGTTAATAAAGGAGCTCAAAAAAGCTCAGTAAATCAATTTGGACACGATCCTAATTCAGCACACGAAAAGAGCGCTAAAATGGAACGCTTCCATAAAGCACGCCAAGAAAAAGCAAAAAAAGAGTAAACGAACTTATACACAAAAATCGACGCACAGTTTATGTACTGTGCGTCTCCTCTTCGAGCATTAAATCCATACTCGATATTCCAATTAAATCATTTTTATCATACGCATCTTCTTGTAACAACCGCATCGCCTGTGTACGAATTGATTTTTCAACAATATTCCGTACATACCGCCCATTACTAAACGATGTAATTTGCGACGAATACTTCACCGCATGTAAATGATCCCTAAATTTCCATTCAGCTTCTTTTGATAACTGATATTCACGATCTTCATACATTCTCTTCCCAATTTCCAATAGCTGATTTACCGAGTAATCCGCAAATTCAATAATAAATGGAAAACGAGATTGCAGCCCTGGATTTAATGAAAGAAAGTGATTCATCTCTCTTGAATATCCAGCTAAAATCAATACAAAACCATGTTGTTTATCTTCCATATGTTTTACAAGCGTATCAATTGCTTCTTTCCCAAAGTCCTTCTCTCCTCCTCGAGCTAAAGAATACGCCTCATCAATAAACAAAATACCTCCCATTGCTTTTTTTATTAAATCTCTTGTTTTTTGAGCTGTATGGCCGATGTACTCTCCTACAAGATCAGCACGTTCAGCTTCAACCAAGTGGCCTTTCGATAGAATATTCATCTCAAACAGCAATTTCCCTATCATTCTAGCAACAGTTGTCTTCCCTGTACCCGGATTCCCTTTAAACAGCATATGAAGTACTTGCTTCTCAGACTTCAATCCCTTCTCTTGTCTTTTTTTATTCACATAAATCCAAGCATATATTTCTTTTATTATCTTTTTTATATCATCCATCCCAACAAGCTTCCCCATCTCTTCTTCAATTCTCTGCAGCATTTCATGTTTAATTGTAGTTTCATTTGAAATTACCGTTTTATTTTCTGCGGCTGGCAAAGAAATTTTCTTTCGATGGTTTAACACAATATTAATTTGATTGTTGTTTTTCTTTCGCATCGATTGTTCCATACAATCACCTCATTTTATCCCGCTATTTGCGAGCAGTAAGACTCCCACCTCAACATTCAGCAAACGCTCGGTATTTAAGCGGGAGATAACCACCCGTAAATGCCCGATTGGTTTAACTAATAATCAGCAGGGGATGAACAAAATCCCCACTGATTATAGTTTCACTTTATCCACTCACCAAATATTATTATTCCTGTCCCCCTTGTAAATGCCTATTTTCAGAAAAGTTTGCTATAATATAAGAAATAATTAAGGTGGTGGGACTATGGAGACAACGGAATTCCATGATACAATACAAGCCTTTTCTATTTTTTTATTGAATAAAGGCCGAAAACCCTCAACTATTAAACGTTATGTTTATGACGTTGAAGACTTCGGACATTGGTTAGAAAAAAACAAAAAGCTCCCTTCCAGTAATATATGGGCTACACTTTGTACAAAAGACTACGAAGATTACTTTTCCGATTTGAAAACGAATCGACATTACTCAGAAAAAACGATGCATCGTGTATTTACTGTATTAAATAGAATGCATCATTTTCTAAATATTCCCAATCCATTGAAGAATATGGAAATATCTATTCAACCAGACCGTACACTTCGTAACGAAGATTTCATTTCACCTGATGAAGAAAAAAGATTAAAGTATATAGTCACTTCATTAGAAGGACTTTCAGAAAAACAACTTCCTGTGCGCCCTTTATTAATGGATCGCAATATCGCCATTTTAAATCTATTGATCGACTACGGTTTATCCTTACAGGAACTTACAGCATTAACAATGTATCACGTTCACTTTGAAACTAACACATTGTCAATCCCAGCAACCGCAGGTGTAGAAAGAACAATTACATTAGCAAAAGAAGACAAAAAACAACTATATAATTATTACAAAAGTATCCCAGAACCAGTTCGACCTAAGTATCATAGTGACGATTCATTGTTTGTCGCATTTGATTTTAACCGCGGAACATACAGGTGGGTATATGAAAATGATGCACCAAAGGCATTGACGGAAATTGCTATACAAAAAATGATTCGCCTCGAAGTGGCTAGAGCCAATTTACGTAAAGGAATTTCAGGACAACATTTTCGTAACACCTATATTTTAAACTTAATAAAAAAAGAAACTCCTGAATCAGAAATTATAAAACTCGCTGGATTCAAATCAAAAATTTCATTAAAGCGATATTATCAATACGCAGAAAATAGAAAAAACGCCTTATTGTAAGGCGTTTTTTCTATTTTTTCTTTAAACAAACGATTTTACTATGACCATTTAACCAATTTCTGCATCTACTATGATGAGTTTCGTTCACATTTTCATGAGAAAGGAGAGATTTAATGTCTCGTTATAACGACAGTCAAAACAAATTCTCCAAACCATGCTTTCCAAGTAGCGCCGGACGAATCCCAAATACTCCATCAATCCCAATTACTAAAGCTCAACTTAGAACATTTCGTGCGATTATTATTGATTTAACAAAAATAATCCCAAAACTTTTCGCAAATCCATCTCCCCAAAATATTGAAGATCTAATCGATACATTGAACCTACTAAGTAAATTTATTTGTTCACTAGACGCGACTTCCTCCCTGAAAGCACAAGGGTTAGCTATATAAGTTACGTTTAATATTTTAACAATTGTTCAGTTCCTAACCTTTGAA